>JAMLIB010000011.1 GCA_023954415.1 Trueperaceae bacterium | reverse complement strand
GCCCCAGCTCCTCGACGAGCCAGCGGGCGGTGCTGCCCGTGCCGAGGCCGAGAAGCATGCCGCTGTCGACGAGGGCTAGGGCGCGCAGCGCCGCCGCCCGTTTCATGGCCTCGGGGCCGGTGATCGCTTCGCTCATGCTCCGGAGCATACCGTCAGGTGCCGGCGGGTCGGCGGCGCTTCGGTGCGTGGGAACGTTCCAGCGCGCGGTCGCACCGGCGCGACCGGCCGGGTGGGGCCGCGCGGTCGCCCGCCTAGCCGTTATCCTGTACCGCGTGTCACCGGCCGGCATCCCCAGCATCGTGCTCGCGAGCGGCTCGCCCCGGCGCTCCCAACTGCTCGCCGGCCTCGGCCTCGCCTTCACCGTCGTCGTGCCGGAGGTCGACGAGACGCCTGAGCCCGGCGAGGCGCCCGCCGCGCTGGTCGAGCGCCTCGCGCGCTCCAAGGCGCTGGCCGTGGCGACCGACCACCGCGCCGCCCTCGTGATAGCGGCCGACACCACGGTGGCGGTGGACGGCGTCATCCTCAACAAGCCGGCCGACGAGGCCGAGAACCGCACGTTCGTGCGGCGGCTCGCCGGTCGGGAGCACGACGTGTTCACCGGCCACGCGCTCGCGTACCGCGGCGAGCTCGAGACGGTCGTGGTGCATAGCGCCGTGGTCTTCAGGCCCCTCTCCGACGGCGAGATCGCCCGGTACTGCGCCACGGGCGAAGGGCTCGACAAGGCCGGCGGCTACGCCATCCAGGGCAGGGGCGCCGCGCTGATCGAGGGGCTGAGGGGCTGCTACCCGAACGTCATGGGCCTCAGCCTGGTGAACGTCGTGCTGGCCGCGAGGCGGCTGGGGGTCGAGCTTGTCTAGCCTCCTGCGCGCCTGGTACCTGTTCGTCGCCCTCGGGCTCTTCACCGTGCTGTTCACGGCGTTCGTCGGCACGGTGCCCGCGGACGTGACGGCCGCGGTCGCCCTGCCGCACGAGCTGCTCCACCGCGCGGGAACGAACGTCAGGCTCGCGCTGGAGAGCGCGTTCGACAGGCGCGACCTGCGCGCGCTCGTGTCCGAGTTGGCCGAGCGCCTCGCCGAGGAGGAGGAGGCATCCAGGCAGCTGGAGCTCGAGCTGGAGCGCTACCAGGAGGCCGTGACCGTGGCCCGGACGCAGTCGCCCGGGGTGCTCGCCGTTGCGCCGGTCATCGGGAGCGATGCCGGCGCGGAGCTGACCCGCCTGCGCGTTGGGCTCGGCGAGAGCGCAGGCGTGCAGCGGAACCTGCCCGTCACGGTCTCCGAAGGGCTAGTAGGGATCGTCACCGACGTCGCGTCGGGGTCCTCCATCGTGCGCACCGTCGTCGACCCGCAGTCGCGCGTCGGCGTGACCGTGCGGGGCAAGGGCGGGCAGGGCGTGGCCGTCGGTGAGGTGGGCGGCCTCGTGCGCGTGTCGCGCTTCATGCTCGACCAGCCCATCGTGGTCGGCGACGTGGTGGAGACGTCCAGCTTCGGGGGCCTGTTCCCGGCCGGCATCAGGGTCGGCGTCGTCATCGAGGTCGAGCCCGTCGACCCCAACGACCTGCGCCGCACCTTCATCGTGCGCCCGAGCGTCGAGCTGGGCACGCTGCAACAGGTCGTGCTGCTCGCGCCGCAATGACAGGCGGCGCCCGCCCGAGCCGCCGAGCGGCTACTTGACGACGAAGTTGACGAGCTTGCCGCGCACGACGATGGAGCGCACGACCTCCTTGCCATCGACGTGCTTCGCCACGTTGGCGTCCGCCTTCGCGGCGGCGAGGATGGCGGCGTCGTCCGCGCCTGCCGCCACCTCGACCTGACCCCTCAGCTTGCCGTTGACCTGCACGGCCATCTGCACCGTGTCGGCCACGAGGGCGGCCGGGTCGTACGTCGGCCACGTTTGCAGGTGCACCGAGCCCGTCCTGCCGAGGCGGTGCCAGAGCTCCTCCGCGATGTGCGGCGCTATCGGCGCCAGGAGCAGGAGGAGGGTCTCGACGCCCTTGCGCCACGTCGCGCTCGCCGCCAACCCGGCCGAGCGGCCCTTCTGCAGCGCGCCCTGCAGCGTCATGAGCTCGGCGATCGCCGTGTTGAAGCGGAACGCCTCGAAGTCCTCGGTGACTTCCTTGACGGCGTGGTTGATGGCCCGGTTCAGTTCGACCTCGGAGCCGGCGCTTGGCGCGTCGGCCTTGGCTTCGTCGACGACGAGGTTCCAGACGCGCGCGAGGAAGCGGGCCTGCCCCTCGATGCCGCTGTAGTTCCACGGCGCCCCCTGGTCCCACGGCCCGAGGAACATGAGGTAGGCCCGCACCGTGTCGGCGCCGTAGCGCGCGACCAGGTCGTCCGGGTTCACGACGTTGCCGCGCGACTTGGACATCTTCTCGTTGTCCGCCCCGAGGATCATGCCCTGGTTCCTCAGGCGCTTGAACGGCTCGTCGCACGTCGTCAGGCCCATGTCGCGCAGGACCTTGGTGAAGAAGCGCGCGTACAGGAGGTGGAGGATGGCGTGCTCGATGCCGCCCGTGTACGTGTCGACCGGCGTCCAGCGCGCGGCCAGCTCCGGGTCGAACGGGCGCGCGTCGTCGTGCGGGCTCAAGTACCTGAACCAGTACCAGGACGAGTCCATGAAGGTGTCCATGGTGTCGGTCTCGCGGCGCGCCTTGCCGCCGCAGCTCGGGCAGGCCGTCTCGAGGAAGGCGGCGTGCGTCTTGAGGGGCGACTCGCCCGTGGGCATGAACGCCACGTCCTCGGGCAAGAGCACGGGCAGGTTCTCGAGCTTCTCAGGCACCATGCCGCACGCGTCGCAGTAGACGACGGGGATGGGGGTGCCCCAGTAGCGCTGGCGGCTGATGAGCCAGTCGCGCAGCCGGTACGTCGTCTGGGCGCGGCCGAGGCCGTTGCTCTCGAGGTACTCGATGGCCGCGGCGATGGCCGGGCTGGCGCGGCCCTTCTCGCCGTTATGCGCGAGCCCGTCGAGTGGGCCGGAGTTGACCATCACGCCCGGCCCTGCCCACGCTTCCGTGAGCTCGGCCGCGTTCACCGCGCCGTCGACGCCGTCCGGTCGCACGACGGGCACGATCTCGAGCCCGAAGGCGCGCGCGAACTCGAAGTCGCGCTGGTCGCCGTACGGCACGGCCATGATGGCCCCCGTCCCGTAACCCATGAGCACGTAGTCGGCGATCCAGACCGGGATGCGGGCGCCGTTCACGGGGTTGACGGCGTAGGCGCCGAGGAACTCGCCCGACTTCTCCTTCGTGTCCGCCATGCGGTCGAGGTCCGTGCGGTGGGAGGCCTGCTCGACGTACGCCCTCACGGCGTCCCGCCGCTCCTCGCTCACGAGCTTCTCGACGAGCGGATGCTCGGGGGCCAAGACCATGAACGTGGCGCCCCAGAGCGTGTCGGGGCGGGTGGTGAACACCACGATGTCGTCGCCCGTCTCCGTCTTGAACGTCACCTCGGCGCCCTCGGAGCGGCCGATCCAGTTCGTCTGCATGCTGACGACGCGCTCGGGCCAGTCGAGCGACGAGAAGTCGAGGAGCTCGTCGGCGTAGCGCGTGATGCGGAAGTGCCACTGCGGCATGAGGCGCCGCTCGATGAGGGCGCCGGAGCGGTCGCCTCGTCCGTCGATGACCTGCTCGTTGGCGAGGACCGTCTGGTCGACCGGGTCCCAGTTGACGAACGACTCCTTGCGGTAGGCGAGGTCCTGCTCGAGCATCTTGATGAAGAACCACTGGTTCCACTTGTAGTACTCGGGGTCGCACGTGGCGAGCGACTTGGACCAGTCGAACATGGCGCCCATCTGCTCGAACTGCTCGCGCATGCGCGCCATGCGCGTGGCGGTGAGTCGGGCGGGGTGGACGGACGTGTCGCCGGCCCTGGCGGCCTTCACGGCCGCGTTCTCGGCCGGCAGGCCGAAGGCGTCGAAGCCCATGGGGAAGAGCACGTTGTTGCCGCGCATGCGCAGGTAGCGCGCCGCGGCGTCGGCCGGGGTCTCGGCGTACCAATGACCGATGTGCAGGTCGCCGGACGGGTACGGGTACATCGTCAGGAAGTAGTAGTTGGGGCGGCTCGCGTCCTGGAGGTCGACCTCGTAGATGCCCTGCTCGCGCCAGCGCTGTTGCCACTTCTTCTCGATGGCGTCCGGTGAGTAGCGCTCGGCGTGACCCGTGGCGCTCGTTATCGTGTCGGTCATGGTTTCTCCAGTATAGGTCGGGAGGTTCGCCGCCCGCGCCCTTGACGCGGCGATCTTGGGGCCAGGGCTGCCTTCAAGACGAGACCCCGGCTGCCGTGCCGGGGTCGACGCGCGTGGGAGGGCCTGGCGGGGCTACCCAGAGCGCGCCCTGCTGAATAGTGCTAGGCAGCACCGGAAGGTCATGCCTTGGCGGGCGTCGGCCATGCGCGAATGGTAGACGCTGTGACCGGCACTGTCAACGTAGGTGCGTCCGCATGGGGCCGCCGCCGGACGGCGGCGCCGCGAGGAGGGCGGTAGACTTGAGCCGCAAGGCCGGTCAGCCGGCCTCGGATCCCGATCGCCCGGTGCCGCAGCATGAGCGCCGCTACCTGGAGGAAGCAATGGACTTCGACCTCATCGTCATAGGCTCCGGACCGGGCGGCTACCACGCCGCCATCCGGGCCGCGCAGCTCGGCCTCAAGGTCGCCTGCGCCGAGAAGGGCGCGATCGGCGGCGTGTGCCTCAACGTCGGCTGCATCCCGACCAAGGCCCTCCTGCATGTGGCGGACGAGCTGCGCGGGGCCAAGGAGGCGAGCGAGTTCGGCGTCGACTTCGGCACGCCGAAGGTCGACCTAGCGGCCGTCGACAAGTGGAAGCTCGACGTCGTCAAGAAGCAGTCGAGCGGCGTGGGCATGCTCTTCAAGGGCAACAAGGTCACGGTGCTCGAGGGCGAGGCGCGCTTCACAGGCCCCGACACGGTCGAGGTGGCTGGCAAGCGCTACCAGGCCAAGAAGTTCATCGTCGCCACCGGCTCCCGCCCGGCCGCCATCCCGGGTTTCGAGCTCGATGGCGACCGGATCGTCGACTCCACCGGTGCCCTCACCATCGGCAAGAGCGTGCCGGCGCGCCTGGTGGTCATCGGCGCCGGCGCCATCGGTCTCGAGTTCGCGGACGTCTACTCGGCGCTCGGCAGCGAGGTGACGATCGTCGAGATGCTCGACCACATCGCCGGTCCCGTGGACGCCGACGCGAGCAAGGAGCTGCGCAAGGCGCTCGAGAAGGCCGGGATGCGCATCCTGACCTCCACGAAGGTCCTCGGGCAGAAGGCCACCAAGAAGGGCACGGAGGTGACCGTCCAGGGTCCGGACGGCAAGGAGGAGGTACTCGTCGCCGACCGCGTGCTGGTCGCCGTTGGCCGCAGGCCGAACGGCGCGGGGCTCGGCCTCGAGAACGCCGGCGTGAAGGTGGACGAGCGGGGCTACGTCCCCGTCGTCAACGACCACATGCAGACGAACGTCGCCAACATCTACGCCATCGGCGACGTCGCTCGCGCGCCGCTCCTGGCCCACAAGGCCATGAAGGAGGGCGTCGTGGCTGCCGAGCACGCCTCGGGCATGCCGAGCGCCTACGACACGGTCGTGCCCAGCGTCATCTACACCACGCCGGAGCTCGCGAGCGTAGGCATGACGGAGAAGGAGGCGACGGACGCCGGCTTCGAGGTGCGCGTCGGGCGCTTCCCGCTCGCCGCCTCCGGCCGCGCGGCCTCCATCGGCGTGGCGAGCGGCCTCATCAAGCTCGTCGGCGACGCCAAGACGGACCTGCTCCTCGGCTTCCACATGGTCGGCCCGAACGCGGGCGACATCGTGTCGGAGGCGGCCCTCGCCATCGAGATGGGCGCCACGCTCGAGGACATCGCCCTCACGCAGCACCCGCACCCGACGATCTCCGAGGGCGTCATGGAGGCCGCCGAGCACGCCCACGGCAAGGCCATCCACATCGCCAACCGCAGGCGCTAGCCGGTAGCGGGCCAACGCGGTTCGGCCGCCCGCCTGCGTAGCGGGCGGCCGAACTCGCAGCGTTCGCTCAGGTCGTGTAGTCGGCGTTGATGCGGACGTAGCCCTCGGTGAGGTCACAGCCCCAGGCAGTGCCCTCCGCCGTCCCGACACCCAGGTCGACCTCGAGGAGGACGTCGGCGGTGCGCAGCGCGTTCGAGACGGCGCGCGCGTCGTACTCGAGGGGCTGGCCCCGATAGAGCTCCGTGCCCTGCGCGATCACCACCGCGCGAGCCATGTCCATGGCCACGTCCGAGCGGCCGGCGGCGGCCAGGATGCGCCCCCAGTTCGGGTCGGCCCCGTGGACGGCAGTCTTGACCAGGCTGCTGCCGGCCACCGTGCGCGCCGCGCGGCGGGCCTCGACGTCGGTCCGCGCGCCCGTCACGCGCACCGTGATGAGCTTGGTGGCGCCTTCGCCGTCGCGGGCGATCTGCTTCGCCAGCTCCGTCGCGACGTTCCCGAGCACCAGCTCGACCTCGTCGGCGTCCGTCGGCACCAGGTTCGACGACAGGGCGACGGCCATGTCGTTCGTCGACGTGTCGCCATCGACCGTGAGCTGGTTGAAGGTGCGCTCCACGACGCGCTGCCACATTGGGCGCAGCGTCTCCTGGTCGACCTGGGCGTCGGTCATGACGAACGCGAACATGGTGGCCATGTTCGGGTGGATCATGCCGGAGCCCTTGGCCACGCCGAGCACGCGGGCGCCGCTGGCCATGCTGGCCGTCGCGACCTTCGGGGCGAGGTCGGTCGTCAGGATGGCCTTGGAGAAGCCGTCGGCGTCCGCCGAACGCTCGGCGGCGAGGCGCGGCATGGCGGCGACGAGCGCCTGGAGCGGCATCTTGTGGCCGATCACGCCGGTACTGGCGCTGACGACCTCCTCCGGCCCTGCTAGCCCGAGGGCGTTCGCGGCGGCCGCCGCGAACGCCACGTCGTCGCTCACGCCCTGCGCGCCGTTGGCGCAGTTGGCGTTCCCGCTGTTGACGATGACGGCGCGTACGGGCCCACCCGCGGCGGCGAGGGAGCGGTCGCGCGCGACGCAGGGGGCGGCGGCGGCGTTCTGCGTGGCGCTGTACGCCCAGGCGAGCGGAGCCGGCGAGTAGATGACCCCGAGGTCCGGCCGACCGGAACGCTTGACGCCGGCCGTGACGCCGGCCAGCTGGAACCCTTGCGGAACGTTCACTGCTTGCCTCCTAGCGCGTCGCGGGCTGCCGCCGGCGACGCCGCGTGAACTACGGTTCGCGCCGGCATCTCTGCCGTGCCGTGGAACGGTGCCCGCGGCGCTTCGGGCCCCGAGGTTCGGGGCGCCGCGTGATCGCCGGTGCTCACGGCCACGCGCCGGTCAGGCTCAGCGCGGTCGTCTCCGCGAAGCCGAACGCGACGTTGAAGCCCTGCACGGCCTGGCCGGCGGCCCCCTTGCCGAGGTTGTCGATGGCGCAGAAGACGAGGACCTGCCCGGTCCGCCCGTCGACGTGCGCGCTCAAGCTGGCGCGATCGGAGCCGGCCACCGCCTTCGTCTGCGGCAGCTCCGGGCCGACGTCCACGAGCGGGTCGCCGGCGTAGTAGTCGGTAACGAGCCCAAGGACCGCCTCCGTCGTCGGCGCCCTGTCGCCCCAGTCGAGCGGCCGGGTGGCCACGGTGGCGATGATGCCCCTGTTCATCGGCACGATGTGCGGCGTGAACGCCACGAGTACCGGTTGGAACGGGGCGTGGGTGAGGAGGCGCTTGGCGTCGCCGCGCGCCAGCGCCGCCCGGACGCGCCCGCCTACGGCCTCGATCTCGGCCGTATGGCGGTGGGTTCCCGCCGGCTTGTATGGGCGGGCGTTCTCCGCCATCTCGCTGAAGTGCATGGGGCCCGAAGGCGAGCGTCCGGCGCCGGACACGCCGGTCAGCACGTTGGCGATGGCTACCTCGCCGAGCAGGCCGGCCGCCGCCAGGGGGGCGACGGCCAGGGAGGCGGCCGTGGCGTTGCAGCCGGGGCTCGCCACGATCCGCGCTCCGGGCAGCTCGTGGCGGTGCAGCTCGACCAGACCGTAGCGCGCCTCGGGGAGGAGCTCCGGGTGGGGGTGGGGGTGGCCGTACCACTCCTCGTAGGCGGCGGCGCTCAGGCGGAAGTCGGCCGACAGGTCGACGACCCGCTTGCCGGCGGCGAGGGCCTGGGCGACGAGCGGGGCCGTTGCCCCGTGCGGCGTGGCGCAGAAGACCACGTCGGACGCCGCGATCACGTCATCGGAGTCCTGGAACCGGAGGTCGCTCCGGAGGCCGGCGAGGTGCGGCCAGCTCGCCGCCAGTGGCTTGCCGAGGTACGCCCGCGAGCCGATAGCCGCCAGTGTCACCCCCGGGTGGCGCACCAGGCGCTCGACGAGGCCGGCGCCGCCGTAACCGCTGGCGCCGAGCACCCCGGCCCTGATCGGTCCGTCAGTCATGCGCGTCCCCGCCGGTGCTCACGGTCGGCTCGCGCTCGCCTGCGCTCACGGCTCCGCCAGGTACTGGAAGATGACGGCCTTGTGCGCGTGCAGGCGGTTCTCGGCCTGGTCGAATACGATGCTGCGCTCATGGTAGACGCACTCCTCCGTGCACTCCTCGCCGTAGTGGGCGGGCAGGTCGTGCATGAAGACCCCGCGGGGGGCCAGGTCGGCGAACCACTCGGGGGTGATGGTGTAGCCGGCGAAGTCGCGCTTGCGCCGCGCCGTGTCCTCCTCCATGCCCATCGAGATCCAGACGTCCGTGTAGAGCGCGTCCGCGCCCCTCACGGCCGCGCGGGGGTCGTGCGCGATGGTGATGGAGCCGCCGCGCTCACGGGCGGCGGCCAGCACCCCGGCGTCCGGCTCGTAGCCCGGGGGGCACGCGACGGTCAGGTGCACCCCGGCGAGCGCGGCCGCGTTCACGTGGGAGTTGGCGACGTTGTTGCCGTCGCCGACGTACGTGAGCTTCAGGCCGGCGAGGTCGCCGAAGGTCTCGGTCAGCGAGATGTAGTCGGCCACGAGCTGGCACGGGTGCAGGTAGTCGGAGAGGCCGTTGATGACGGGCACCGTCGCGTGCTCGGCGAGCTGGAGGAGCTTGTCGTGCTCGTACGTGCGGGCCATGATGCCGTCCACCCAGCGGCTGAGGTTGTTGGCTACGTCCCTGACGGTCTCGCGCACGCCCAAGCCGATGTAGTCCTGGCTCAGCAGGACGGAGTGGCCGCCGAGCTGGGCCATGGCGACGTCGAAGGTGGTTCGCGTCCTGAGCGACTGCTTCTCGAAGAACATGGCCAACGTCTTGTGCTGCATGGGCGCCGGTCGCACGCCGCGCTTCCAGTCGGCCTTGAGCTGGATGGCGCTGGCGATCAGGCCGGCGAACTCCTCCTTGGTCAGGTCGGCGAGAGACAAGAAGTCCTTGCCTGCCAAGCTCGGAAGACGTGTCGGCTCCATTCCACTCCAATCGCGCCGCTCGTTTCACGCGTGAGGCGCGCCGAACGCGTGGGGCGCGTCCAACGCGGACCACCATATAGCATCGGGTAGCGCTCTGTTAGGAACGGGGGACCGGCGCGCGAGCGCTGCTACGCGGCTCGTCTAGCCGACGCCCAGCATGCCGAGGTACCAGCGGATGGTCGCGTCGCCGAAGAAGAGCGCTGCGAGTCCGCCAGCGAGCAGGTAGGGACCGAACGGGATGACGCGCTTGCCGCCGGCCAGTCGTCCGACCACGCCGAACAGTGCGCCGAGCACGACGGCGAACAGCACGCATACGAGGAGCTTCTCCCACCCCAACAGCGCGCCGAGCGCTGCGGCGAGCTTGACGTCGCCGAAGCCCATGGCTACGGGCTCCTGGTCGTCTTCCGTCTGCCCGGCGGGGTCGGGTCTCACCAGGTCGTGGATCCACCAGTACGCGGCGCCGAGTAGGGCCCAGGCGCCCGCGGCTAGCACGCTCCCGCCGACGGCCGTCACCGTCGGCACCGTGAAGGTGGTCGTCGAGAGGACGAGCGCGACGGCCAAGAGTCCGTAGGCGAGCGGCTCGGGCAGGCGCAACGTCCGCCTCGCCATGAGGTTGACGAGCAGGCTGGCCGCTCCGGCCGCCACGCCCCACCACGGCCCGGCCAGGGCGCCGACCACGGCGGCGACGTTGACCTGATCGAGGCTGACGGGGAAGAGGCGCTCCTTGGTGTCCGCGAAGCGCCGCAGCACGAGGGCGCCGACGCGGTTTATCAGGGCGAGCACCCCGGCGCCGGCCAGCGCGCCGACGAGGGCGGCGGCGGGCGTGGGGAGGTCGGGCGCGGCGCTCGTGAGGGTCTCGCGGGTGAGGAACGCGCCTAGTACGCCGAGCACGACCGCCGGCAGGGTGAGGGCGTCCGGCAGGATGTAGTGGTCGATGTCGATGAGCGCCGCCATGACGAGCATGGCTAGGACGGTCCAGAGGGGCAGGAAGGCGAGCCCGGACGTGAGTGGGGGCCACACGAGGGCGACGGTGAGGAAGACGGCCGCCATGAGCGCCTCGACGAGCGGGTAGCGGGGCGAGATGGGCGCGCCGCAGTGGCGGCAGCGACCCCTGAGCGCGAGCCACGAGAGCACGGGGACCAGCTCGAGCGGTCCGAGCCGGTGGTCGCAACGTGGGCAGTGACTCGGGGGGAAGGCAACGGACTCGCCGCGGGGCAGGCGCCACACGACCACGTTGCCGAACGAGCCGATGAGGCTGCCGATGATCGCGGCCAGGACGGCGAAGAGCGTACCGCTGAGGTCCGTCAAGGCCGCCTCGTCGCAGGTGGGGTTGGGAGTGTGGCGGTGTCGTTCAGCACAGGACCTAGCCTCGGAGGCGTTCTCATCATCGTGGTGGTAAGCTGCCACCCGCTATGAGAAGACTCACCCTGATCGGGCTTGCCGTGGCCTCAGTGGCCGCACTACTCCTTGCGAACGGTCTCTCCTCGACCCTGAACGCGCAGGCGCGTCAGACGAAGGTCGTGTTCATCGACTCGCAGGCCGTGATCCGCGCCCACCCGTCCGGCGCCCAGGTCGACGCCATCCGCAACCAGGCCGAGGCCGAGGTCAAGGAGCTCACCGACAGCATCAGCGTGCTCGACGCCAAGGTCGCCGCAGGCCAGACCCTCACGCCGGACGAGAGCGAACGCTACGCTACCCTGCGCTCCACCCTCTCGGCCGTGCAGACGCGCTACCTGAACGAGATCAACGCGGCTGCCGCCCCCGCCGTCGAGGCCGCCAACGCCGCCATCGCCGCGCTCGCCAAGGAGAACGGCTACACGATCGTGATGGACCGCGTCGAGGCCGCCAACCAGCGCCTCGTCGTCTACTCCGACGACGACCTCGACATCACGCAGCTCGCCATCGACAAGCTCAAGGCGAACTGACCGCGGAGCCGGGGGGCTCACTCCTCCGGCGCCGCGCCGGACTTCCAACGGTCCACGAGAGCGCGCTCCTCCTCGGTGAGGGGCGCGCTCTCCAGTAGGTCGGGGCGCCGCAGGAAGGTGCGCCGTAGGGCCTCGCGTCTCCGCCACGCCGCCACGCGCCCGTGGTGCCCGGAGAGGAGCACCTCGGGCACGTCCAGACCGCGGTAGCTCGGCGGCCGCGTGTACTCGGGGTAGTCGAGCAGCCCTGAGCTGAACGAGTCCTGCCGATGGCTCTCCGCGTCGCCCAGCACCTCGGGCAGGAGCCGGGCCGTCGCCTCGAGGAGCACGAGCGCGGGCAACTCGCCGCCCATGAGCACGTAGTCGCCGATAGACACCTGGCGGGTGACGAGCCCCTCGACCCGGGCGTCGAACCCCTCGTAACGCCCCGAGATGAGCGCCACGTGCTCGAGGCCGGCGAAGTGCTCGACCAGCCCCTGGGTGAGGGGCTCGCCTGCGGGGGTCAGAAGGACGGTCTCGTCGGGCGGTGGGGTGTCCGAGGCCAGCTCGTCGAGCGCCTGCGCGGCGACGTCCACGCGCATGACCATGCCCGCCCCGCCCCCGTAAGGCGCGTCGTCGACGCGGTTGGTGCGGTTGCCGGCGAAGCGGCGCAGGTCGCGCAGCACGACCTCGAGCCGCCCGGCCGCGATGGCCTTGCCGAGCAAGGCCTCGTGCAGGTACGGCTCGACGAGCGACCCGAACAGCGTGTAGACGGTGAAGCGCACGGCGGCCGCGCTCAGCCGGCGTCGAGCAGCCCGGCGGGCGGGTCGGTGAGGACGACGGCCTCTTCCGTGACCCGCACGTACGGGGCGGCGAGGGGGATCAGGGCGCCGCCGCCCGCCGCGAGGGCGACCCGCGCGACGGCGTTCGGCCCCGAGAGGTCGGCGCCGCTGACCTCGCCCACCACGAGTCCTTCAAGCAGGACGGGGAGGCCGACGAGGGCACCCTCCTCGTCGGGCGTGGCGAGGGCGAGCTCCAGCTCGGCCGCCAGGTCGCCCGACAGCCGCGCCGGATCGAGCCAGACCTCGGCGTTCACGAGCCGTTGGGCAGCGGTGCGGTCGCGCACGCCTTCGAGCATGAGCAGGGGAGGACCTCCGGGGCTCGCGAGCCGCGCCGCGCGCACCCGCACCTCGCCGAGGCCCGTGACGAACACGACGCCGGCCGCGCCGACCGCCCTGAGCGCGAGCGGCGGGCGCTTGGTCCCCCCGGCCGGAGCGCCCGCCGCCTCCGCCAGGGCGGCGGCGACATGCCACCGCAAAGCCCCGTCCAACTGGAACGTGCGTCCCAGTTGGCCGCAGTAGGCGTAACCGTTCGGTGGTCCCTTGGCCGTGGGGTCGATGCTCATGGGAGCCGCGCCCGAAGCGTCACTCCAAGAGCTGCACTTCGACCCGCTGGCGGCCGTCCGCGGCGGCACGCGCCAAGGTCCTGACCGCGTTGATGACGCGCCCCCCGCGGCCGATGATCCGCCCGACATCGTCGGGAGCGCACGAGACGTCGATATGGACGTTGCGCCCGTCCGAGGTGGCGTTCACCTCGAGGCGGTCCGGCTCGGCTACGAGGTTCTGCAGTACGAAGGTGACGAGGTCGAGGGGCATGCCGCCTCCAGGGCCCTGACGAGGGCGTGGTTCAGGCTCGGGCTTGGTTGGCCTCTTCGCGCTTGACGTACGAGCTGCGGCGCTTGGCCTCGAGGGCGTTGGGGAGCTCGACGCCGGACTTCTGGAGTAGACGGAGCGCCGTGTCGGTCGGCTGGGCGCCCTGTGCCATCCAGTGCTTGGCGCGCTCGGCGTCGACCCGCAGGCTCTCCGACGTGGTCTCGCGCGGGTCGTAGTAGCCGATCTGCTCGATGTAGTCGCCGCTACGCTTGGTGCGGCCGTCGACCACGACGAGTCGGTAGTGCGGGTTCTTCATGGAGCCCATGCGCATCAGGCGGATCTTGACCATCTTCGTAACTCCTCTTGGGGGCCCGCTCGGGCCGGCCGTGGCTGTCCTCGTGGTGCAGCCGGCGCACCACGAGTCGGCGCCGCTCGGCTTCCCAAAGCCACGCATTGTACACGCGGCGGGCAACTTATTCCAGTGCGGTGCCCGCGTTTCTGCGGTGCCCGTGTTCCGGCGCTCGGGCGGCCCCACCCCATGCACGGTGCCGGGGCCGCGATCCGGGCTGCCCGGAGCGTCAGCCGCGCAGGCCTGGTCTTGACCCCCGCCTGGGCGCGCGCTTGCCCATGCGCTTCATGAGCTTGCGCATCTCCTCGTAGTTGTTGATGAGGCGGTTCACGTCCTGCACCGTGGTGCCGGAGCCGCGCGCGATGCGTTTGCGGCGCGCGGCGTTGAGGATACGTGGGGTATGCCGCTCGGCCTCCGTCATGGACGAGATGATCGCCTCGACGCGGCCGATCTCGCGCTCGTCGATGTTCGTGCCGGCCGGCACGATCTTCCCGGCGCCCGGGATGAGCTTCAGCACGTCCGTGAACGAGCCCATCTGCTTGATGCGGCGCATCTGGGTGAGCATGTCCTGGAGGGAGAAGTCGCCCAGGTTGCGCATCTGGGTGTCGTCGTCATCGTCGCCTTCGAGGGCCTTCGCCTTCTCGATGAGGGTGAGGACGTCGCCCATGCCGAGGATGCGGCCGGCCACCCGGTCGGGGTGGAACGGCTCGAGCCCGTCGATCTTCTCGCTCATGCCGGCGAAGTAGATGGGCTTGCCCGTCACGTGCTTGGCGGAGAGGGCGGCACCGCCGCGCGCGTCGCCGTCGAGCTTGGACATGATGAGGCCCGTGACGCCGATGCGCTGATCGAACGCGGTGGCGACGGGTAGCGACTGCTGGCCCGTCATGGCGTCCACGACGAGGATCCTCTCGCTTGGCTCGACGCGCCCGCTGAGGTCGGCCAGCTCGTCCATCAACGCGTCGTCGATCTGCAGGCGGCCGGCCGTGTCGACGATCACGAGGTCGCGGAAGTCCTTGCGCAGGTGTTCCTTGAGGCGCGCCGCGCTGGACGCCGGCGCCTCGCCGTCCCTGACCTCGAAGACGGGTACTCCGATCTGCTCGCCGAGGACCCTCAGCTGGTCGCGGGCCGCCGGCCTCTGCGTGTCGGCGGCGACGAGCAGCACGCGCCGCCCCTGCGCCTTGTAGCGGTAGGCGAGCTTGCCGGCCGTCGTCGTCTTGCCGGCCCCCTGCAGGCCCATGAGGAGCCAGACGTTGCCCTCGGACTTGAGCGTCGGCAGCACGGACTTGCCGCCGAGGACCTCCTGCAGCTCCTCGTGGACGATGGCGATGACGCGTTGATCGGGTTGCAGCGACATGAGGACGTCGGAGCCGACGGCCTTCTCCTGCACCCGGTTCGTGAACTCCCGCGCGACCTCGAGGTTGACGTCGGCCTCGAGGAGCGCGACCCGCACCTCGCGCAGCGCGGCCTTGACATCGGCCTCGGTCAGGCGGCCACGGCCGCGCAGGCCGTCGAACACGGATTGGAGGCGGTCACCCAAAGACTGGAACATGTTCTAGCGATCCTTAGCTCGTAGATGCGCGGTCTCGGCGCGCCCGTGCCGGAGCGTGCTCCGGCGGCGAGGCGCGCAGCGTGCGTTGGAGGCACGCGCCGCGCCTACTGCGTACCATGCGCCCGGTGCCCGGTGGTAGCGCTGCGGTACGCGTCGGACGGGCTGGCTCGCCTGAGCGCGTGAGGCGATCGCGTAGCGCCGGGTGCGAGTGTGGCGGGCTCACGGACCTCCTGGCGTCCGGACCTTGAGGCAGGGCGAAAGCCCCTCCGGCCGGTGCTAGACTCGCCGCATGATGGTGACGGACGTGACCAACGCGACCAAGGCCGGCGTGACGCGCTTCCTCGCGCGCCTCCTCGTCGTTGGTCTGGTGGGCGTGGCCGGCGCCAGCCTCGGCTCCGTCGTCCACGCCCAGCTCCTGGCGGACGTACTGATGAGCGCGGCCATCTCCGCCCAGTTCGATCCCGGCGTGAGCCTTCCCCGCGGCAGCATGCGCGCGGTCGGCGACGGCGTCGAGGCTCTCGCGGCCCGGCTACCGGACGCGTCGGCCTGGACGGAGTGGGAAGCCTACGTGTTGAGCGGCGTCGCCGCTGGTTTGGCGCCCGGGGTGGTTCATGAGATCGCCACCGCCTACGCCGTCGCCGGCTACTTCGAGACGGAGCGCAGCGAGCGGGCGGTCGTCGGCCCCGGCGGTCCCGAGACGCACACGCGCGTCGTGTTCGTCGGCGAGGACGGCTCGAGTCGCCTCCTGTACGTGATCCGCGCCGATCGGGAAGTCGTGTGGTTGACGGCGAGGGCACGCTGAGACCCGCTCCCGGCCAGGTGAGCGACGGTCGCATGGGACGGCGGTCGTCGCTTGCCGGTCTCGTCGTGGTGGCGCTCGCGCTCGCCTCCGCATCGTTCGCTCAAGGAGCCGACGCTTCGCACGCGGCGCTCGCGGCCGCGTACGCGCGAGCCGAGGAGGCGTTCGTGGCGGCTCTACGCACCGACCTCGGCCGCGCGCCCAGCCTGGACGACACCGTGTGGCGCGCGGCGGTCGCGGCGGCCGACGAACTCGTGGCTGCGGCCGACCAGGCCGCAGAAGGCCAGGACGACTTGCTACGCGCCTACCGCTTGCGCGCGCACGTCTACGGAGCCACCAACTGGTACATCAGGGCGTTCTCCGCCTGGAACGCCTTCCTGGACGAAGGGGGAGAGCTCTCGGGGCGGAGGTTGGAGTTGCCGGGCGACGTCTCGGACAAGGTCCTGCCCGACGAGGCCGAGTTCCGCCGGGTGGTGGGCCAGCTCGCGTTCGCGCGCTACGAGGCCGGCGACATGAGCGGGGCGAGGAGCTGGTACCTGACCTTGCTCGACATGGTGCCGGACGACCCGGAAGCGTTGCGCTGGCTCGCTCGCATCGCCTTCGAGGAGAACGATACGGCCGCGGCCGTCGTCATCTGGCAGCGCCTCGTCGAGGTCGCGCCCGACGACGAGGGGGCGAGGTTCTTCCTCGACCTGAGCCGCGAGCGCGAGCGCTACGGCGAGGGAGCTAGCGAGGCGTACCGGCTCGGGCTACGGGAGTACGAGGCCGGCGACCTGGCCAGCGCCCTCGACGCTTTCCGGGCCGCCGTCGCCGGCAACCCCGAGTTCACGGACGCGAGCGTATGGGCGGGTCGCACGGCCCTGGAGCTCGACCTACCCAAGGAGGCCGTCGACTACTGGGTTCGGGCGACGACCCTCGCTCCGGACGACGCCCGCTCGCGCTGGTTCCTCGAGTACGCCATGACGCTCGATCGCTGGGGCGTCGAGGCCGGCCGCGCCTACTACGCCGGGCTCGCCGCCTACGAGGCCGGTGAGCTCGACGCGGCGGCGGAGCGCTTCCTCGCGGCGGCGGAAGCCGCGCCCGAGTTCGTCGACGCCTACGTGTGGGCCGCGCGCAGCACCCAGGAGGCCGGCCGGCCGGCCGAGGCCATCGCCTACTGGCAGGCGGTCTTGCGACTCGACCGGACGGACGAGCGCGCCCGCTACTTCATCCACAACGCGCGGCAGGCGATCGCCCATGGGACCGTCGCCGCCGACGCCTACGCCAGGGGCATGGCGGCCTACGAGGCGGGCGACGGCCCGACGGCGCAGGCCGAGTTCGCGGCCGCAACGGCCGCGGCGCCGGACTTCACCCTCGCGTGGGCGTACCTGGGCCAGGTAGCCTTCCAGAACCGCGACTACGCCGTAGCCGCGACGGCCTACGGGCGGGCGGCCGAATTGGAGCCGGACAACGACGACTACCCCTTCTTCGCCGGCGAGGCGGAGCGCCTGGCAGGCGCGCGGGAGGAGTCGAACGGCGCGGCGCCGGACACGGACGTGCCGGGTGAGGGCGCGCCCGGCCCCGACATACCTGGAGCCGATGCGCAGGACGCCGGCACGCAAGACGCCGGCGCCGATGACTGACGCTAGATCTGGGCGCTGCGCGTGCGGGCACCGGGGTGTCCGGAGCCGCGTGGCGCATGGGAGTGAGTGGACAGCATGAAGCAGTTCGAGACCCGAGTAGACGACCAAGGCAGGCCGTACTTGGCCACGGAGATGACGGGCTACATCCTCACGCGCCTACCGCTCCTCAACAAGAGCACGGGCTTCACGCGCGAGGAGCGCCACGAGCTGCGCCTCGAGGGGCTGGTGCCGCCGCACAGCTCCACCCTTGAGCAGCAGGTCGAGCGCACGTACGCCAACTACTCCATGTTCGCGACCGCGCTGGACAAGCACGTGTACTTGCGCGTGCTGCAAGACCGTAACGAGGTCCTCTTCTACGCCCTCCTCGAGCGGCACCTCGAGGAGATGCTCCCCATCATCTACACGCCCACCGTCGCGGAGGCCGTGCAGAAGTTCAGCCTCATCTACCGCTTCCCGCGGGGGCTCGTCATCAGCACGGAGAACATCGATAGGGTCGACGAGGTCCTCGCGGACGCGCCAGTGCCGGAGGTACGCCTAGCGGTGGCGACCGACTCCGAGGGCATCCTCGGCATCGGCGATCAGGGCTTCGGCGGCATGGCCATCTGCATCGGCAAGCTGTCCTTGTACACGGCCGCGGCCGGTATCAGCCCCGCCACGACCCTCCCTATCGAGCTGGACGTCGGCACGAACCGCGCCGATCTCCTCGACGACCCCCTTTACCTCGGCGTGCGGCACCAGCGCTTGACGGGCCAGGCGTACGCCGACTTCATCGAGCGCTTCGTGAGCGCCTTCAAGAGCCGCTTCCCCGCCGCGGTCCTGCAGTGGGAGGACTTCAGCAAGCAGAAGGCCGTCGACGTCATGAACCGCTACCGCGACGCCCTGCCGTCCTTCAACGACGACATCCAGGGGACCGGCGCCGTGGTGTTGGCCGGTCTACTCGCCGCGGCGCGCAAGACGCGGCGGCCCATGACCGACGAGACCTACGTCGTGCACGGGGCGGGAGCGGGCGGCATCGGCGTGGCCAGGCAGATAGTCGTCGGCCTCATGCGCCAGGGGCTGAGCCGCGCCGAGGCCGTGGCGCGCGTCCTCATGATCGACTCGGCGGGCCTGGTGGTGGCCGATCGGCGGGGACTCGACGACTACAAGCGGGAACTGGCGCAGGACCCGTCACGCACGGCCGGCTGGCAGGTCGCGGGGAACGTGCCGTCGCTCCTGGAGACGGTCGTCAACGCCAAGGCGACCGGTCTGATCGGTCTCTCCGGTCAGGCGGGCGCCTTCGACGAGACGATCGTCCGCGCGGTGGCCCAGAACTCCCCGGCCCCCCTAGTCTTCCCGCTCTCCAACCCGACCTCGAACAGCGAGGCCGTGCCGGAGGACGTCTATCGCTGGACCGACGGTCGCGCGATCGTGGCCACCGGCAGCCCGTTCCCGGACGTCAGGTTCGAGGACCACACCTACGTCGTCGGCCAAGGCAACAACGCCTTCATCTTCCCCGGCGTCGGCTTGGGCACGCTCGTGTCCGGGGCCAGCAAGGTGACGGACAACATGCTCACGGCGGCGGCCGAGGCCCTCGCCGACTACACCGACCCGTCCCGCCTCATGAGCGGCGCCGTGTACCCGAGCATCAACGCCATCAACCGCGCGAGCCGTCACGTGGCCGCCGCCGTCGTGAAGCAGGCCGGCGAGGACGGCGTGGCGCGCAAGGCGATCGACGACCCGCTCGCCGCCGTCACGGCTGCCATGTGGGAGCCGCGCTACCTTCCCATCCGGCGCGCCTAGGTCGAGGGCGCGCGAGGCGTGCTGACCGCCGTACCGTTCCGTCCGGCGCGCCCGGGCTAGGCTCTAGCGCATGCGGACCGCCGTCCTGCGCGTAGTGGCGCTCGCTATGCTCCTCCTCCTGTCGCTGGTGGGCGTGATCGCCGTGCGCACCATGCAGCGGGTGCCTGACACGGTCGTCTACTTCGTGAGGGACCAGGGCACGACGTTCACGCTGGAGGGCGTCAACCGCCGCCTCGGCAGGCAAGACCCGAGCGAGCGCGCCGCCGCGCAGGTGGCGGCGCTCGCCCGCGGCCCGACGGCTGACGAGGTCGCTCGCGGCCTGCACTCCAGCGTGCCGGCCGATACGGCGCTGCTCGGCGCCAGCTTCGCGGGGGGCACGTTGACGGTCGACTTGTCGGGGGCGTTCGAGCGCGGCGGAGGGACGGCAGCCATGCTCGCTAGACTGAACCAGCTCTTCTACACCCTCACCCAACCCGCCGACGTCTCCGCAGTCAGGCTCCTACTCGACGGCGCGGCGGTGACCGTCTTCTCGGCCGACGGTCTGCTGGTCGACGACCCGTGGGTCAGGGGGGAGCGAGCCGGCTTGCCGGTCTGGTGAGCGCGGCCGCCCGGCTGCCGCGCGGTATGGCGTCGACTGGATAGCGGGGTGTCGGGGCCTGGCCGCTGTTCACCCCGTGACCGTACGTCGCGCCGTCAACCCCCGCTGCCGAGCCTGGCGGCGGCCAGGTAGCCCAGGGCGGCAGCGCCTAGGCACAGGCCGACCGAGAGCAGGACGTTCGCCGCGGCGCGGCCAACGAAGCCCGCGCGCAGCAGGTCGAGCGTCTGCAGGCTGAAAGACGAGAACGTCGTGTAGCCGCCACAGACCCCCACGAGGATGGCCAACCGCCACACCTCGGGCAGCGGGTTGCGCCCGTCCGCGGCCGTGGCCGCCCCGACGAACGTGATGACGAAGGACCCGAGCACGTTCACCAGGAGCGTGCCGAGCGGGAAACCCTTCGAGAGGTTCTGGAACCACAACGTGAAGGCGTAGCGAAGCACGCTGCCGACGGCGCCACCCGTCGCTACGGCTACGATCGCGGCGAGCGGCTGTGACACGTACCCTCCAGGACGAACGTCTGGTGGTGCGCCCGACAGGATTCGAACCTGTGACCTTTCGCTCCGGAGGCGAACGCTCTATCCGACTGAGCTACGGGCGCGGATCGGCTTCGTGGCGCCGGGGGTGCCGGCGGCGAGGCGAAGAGCAATATAGCACCGCGCGGCCGCGCGCGACCACGCCGCGCTGAGCGACCGGTCTGTTACACTCCGGGGCGTGCTTCCCGCCAGGGGCGGGACCGTACCGGGCCCCTCGAGGGGGTGCGCCGGACCGGGAGGAAGTCGACCAGAATGAAGATGAGCAAACGTATGTCAACCATCATCCTGTGGGTCGTGTCACTCGGCCTTCTCGCGGGCATGGTGGTCACGTTCACGCCTGGGTTGAGCCTTACCGGCGGTAGCGTCAGCCGTGGTGACGCGCAGATCGTCGTCAACGGCCAGACCCTGTACGACCTCGACATCCAGCAGTTGCGCAACAACGCCTTGTTCAACACCGTCACCGACGGCGAGGTCGGTCAGGACCTCCAGCGCCTGCTCGCGGACGAGATCGTGCGGAACGCGGTTCTCGACCAGGCCGCCTCGCGCATCAGCGTCAGCGGTGGCCAGGTGCGAAGCGCCGTCAACGACTTCCGCAAGGATCGCGGCGTCGATGGCGCCCGTAACGACCAGGCCTACCTGCAACTCATCGGCAGCGCCGGCTACACGGACCAGACCTTCCGCGACTACCTCCGGGACCAGCTTCGCCTCCAGGAGTGGGAGAACCGTCTCGTCAAGGACGCCACCGTCTCCGATGCCGAGGTGGACGCCTTCTTCGAGTCGCACCGCGCCTCTTACCAGTCGGAGGAGAAGATCCTCGCGCGGCAGATCGTCGCCGCCGACCAGCAGACGGCCGAGAACCTGAGGCGGCAAGCCCTCGCGGGTGCCGACTTCGCCGCCCTCGCCCGTGACAACAGCTTGGAGCTCGCCGACCGGGACGGCGCCGTCGGCGCCGCGGCAGGGGAGACGACGCCGCGCCCCGTCGGGCGCCCCGCGCTGCCGACCGTCGTCGCCAACGCCGCCTTCTCCCTACGTGGCGCGGGCCTGACCGACGTCATCGCGTTCAACGACCGTTACTACGTCGTTAGCGTGGAGGGTTACGAGCCCGCCGCCGACCTGCCGCTCGACGAGGTCAAGGACACCGTCTCCGCCGACGCGCTCGACGCGAAGAAGTCCGGGATCGTCGAGGCCGAGCTGGAGCGCCTGCGCGCCGAAGCGCAGGTCTCCTTCCCGGCCACGAGCACCCTGCGGTTCGACAACCCCGTCCTCGCCAAGGTCGGCGACCACGAGATCAAGGCCGTCGACCTCGACAGGGCCCTGTACACGAACACCCAGATCCAGCAGGCCCTGTCGCCCGCCACCGCCGACCTCATCGTCGGCCTCTTCAAGCCGACGGTCCTCAACCAGCTCATCGACACGGAGGTCGCCTACCAGGGCGCCGAGACGCTGGGCGTGCCGTTGGTCGGCACGCGTAGTGGCATCGCCCAGGCGGCACTCAACTACATCGGACGCGACGAGGTGGCCACGGCCGAGGACGTCGAGACGTACTACGCCGACAACCAGGCGATGTACACGTTCGGTGCCGAAGCCACCGTTACCAAGGTCGAGTTCTCGGACGCCGGCGCCGCCGCCGCGTTCCGCACCGCCCTGCTTGACGGCGACACGGTGGCGGCCGCCACCGAGGCCGCCGGCGGCACCCTCACCGAGCTCGGGCGCGTGAAACCGGGCGACCTGGCCACGGAGCTCGACACCGCGCTCTTCTCGACCGACGCCTTCGACCCTCTGCCCGGCGGCGCCCTGTCAGTGAGCGACGTCCTCGTGATCCAACAGCCGGCTCCGGACGCCTCCGAGGCGACCGGGACGGATGAGGCCGTCTCGGAGGCGGGCGGCGAGGACCTCGCCGGTGACGGCGTGGACGCCGCCCCGGCCCAGGCGACCATCGACACGTACGTCGTGCTCGTCGCCGACCGAGTGGCCCCACGCGTGAGGCCGTTGGCCGACGTGTACGCCCAAGTCGAGCAGGCGGTTCTCGCCCAGAAGCGTCAGGCGGCCCGCACGGCCTGGCTCTCCGACCGCCGCGCCGCCACGGACATCGTGGAGACCTCCGTACCCGACCTGGTCCTGCCTACGGATACGCTCCAGGGTACCGACGCCACCGCCGCGCCCGATGCCGCTACGGACGAGACGCCGACGAACGACGAGCCCCCGGCCACGGACGAGGCACCGTCCGGCGACGAGGCCCCGGCCGGCGAAGAGGCCCCGGCGCCCGCCACGAGCAACTGAGGCCAGTCACACGACCTGGGACGGGCGGCCAAGGTTCATGGCCGCCCGCGCCCGTTCTGGAAGGGAGCCGGTGTGAGCACCGAGACAAGAGACGCGCCCAGGCGCGCGCTCATCAGCGTCTACGACAAGCGTGGCCTCGAGGAGTTCGCTCGCGGCCTCGCGGAGCTGGGGTTCGAGCTCGTCAGCACCGGCCGCACCCTCGCGGCGCTCATCGAGGCCGGCATCCCGGCGGTGGCGGTCAGCGACGTCACCGGCTTCCCGGAGATCCTTGACGGCAGGGTGAAGACCCTTCACCCGAGCATCCACGGCGGCATCCTCGCGCGCCGCGAGCAGGCGCACATGCGCGAGCTCGCCGCGCACGGCATCGTCCCGGTCGACGTCGTAGTGTCCAACCTCTATCCGTTCAGGGAGACCGTCGCCAGGCCGGGGGTGAGCGAGGCGGAAGCCCTGGAGCAGATCGACATCGGTGGTCCGGCCATGCTCCGTGCGGCAGCCAAGAACCACCCCGACGTCGTGGTGGTGGTCAGACCCGAGGACTACGCAGCCACCCTCGCCGCATTGCGCAGGGGCGTCACGGCCGAGGAGCGCCGCGAGCTCGCGCGCACCGCGTTCGCGCATACCGCCGCGTACGACGCCGCCATCGTGGACTACCTTGGCGGGGCGGAGGAGCTGCCGCTTCACCTCGACGTCGCCCTCGAGCGCGCCGAGGTCTTGCGCTACGGCGAGAACCCGCACCAGCAGGGCGCCCGCTACCGCGAGGTGGGCAAGCGTTCGCTCTGGGACGCGGCAGCGCAGCACTCGGGGCTCGCGCTCTCGTACCTGAACCTCTTCGACGCGGAGGCCGCCTGGCGGCTGGCGCACCTGCTCGCGCGGACGGCGGCTGGGCGGGGCTCGGCCGCTTGCGTCATCGTGAAGCACGCCAACCCCTGCGGCGCGGCGTGGGGGACCGACCTCGCCGACGCCTACAGCAAGGCGTTCGCCGCCGATCCGAAGTCCGCCTTCGGCGGGGTCGTCGCCTTGCCCGGTCACGTCGACCTCCCCCTGGCCGAGCTCATCGTGGCGCGCCCGAAGGCCGACGTGCTCATGGCCTCCGGCTACGCGCCGGAGGCGCTGGAGCTGTTGGCCCGCAAGCGCAAGAACACGCGCGTGCTCACCCTGCCAGACCCCGGCCCGGCCGGGCTCGAGCTGCGCAGGCTCGACGGCGGCTTCCTCGCGCAGCGTGCCGACGTCGTGAGCTTGGATCGCGGCGGTTGGCGCGTCGTCACGACGCGCAGCCCGAGCGAGGCGCAGTGGCTCGACGTCGAGCTGGCGCAGCTCGTCTGCGCCGCCACGTCGTCCAACGCCATCGCGCTCGTGGCGGACGGCGTGGCCGTCGGCATAGGCGCGGGTCAACAGAGCCGGGTCGACGCCGTCGAGATCGCGGTCCGCAAGGCTGACGGACGCGCGATGGGCGGAGTGTGCGCCTCCGACGCGTTCTTCCCGTTCCGGGACGGGGTCGACGCGGCCGCGGCCGCGGGCGTCGGAGTGATCGTGCAGCCGGGAGGGTCCGTCGCGGACGACGCCATCGTCGCGGCAGCGGAGGAGCTCGGCCTCGCGATGGTGCTCACGGGCGAGCGGCACTTCAGGCACTGATCCGGCGCCCGGCGGTCCCATGCTGGACGGACTCTTCCGACCCGTCGCCCTAGGTACAACATGTTGTAGGTCGCCCTCACGCCGCCGCCCACGCTTGTAGCTCGGTGGCGACGGTTGCGCTTGATGACACCCGTCTCCGGTGGTAACCTGCGCTTCGCGCTGCACGAGGTGGCGCTGGCAGGCGGTCGCGGTAGAGCGCATCGCCCCCAGGGCTCGAGGGTGCCCCCAAGTGAGATAGGACACACTCGCGAAGGGAAGTAGCCTCCGCTCACGGCAACGGAAGTTGTATGCAGTAACGTGTCAGCTACTAGCTCTTGTATCTGAACTGCCCGTATCGCTTGCCCGATCGACCCGACCGCCGCGCTGGCCACCCCGGTCACAGCCGGTGCACACCACGACTACCGTAAGGCGGCAACGGCCAAGGCGCCGGAGCCGACCAGGAGGAACGCCATGACCGACCGCACGTCGTCCGACCACGCCGCGCCCGACGCGGGCTTCGACCCGCACGCCGTGGCCATCGCCAGGCGCCAGTACTTCCAGGCGGGCGAGGAGACGGTTGACGCCATGTTCCGCCGGGTGGCGAACTGGGTTGCGCGTCCGGAACGTCCGGAGGAGCGCGACGAGTACGCGGAGCGCTACTACCGGCTCATGGCGAGCAAGAGCTTCTGCCCCGGCGGTCGGGTGCTGGCCGGCGCGGACACCCTCCACGGCAACGTCCTCAACTGCTTCGTGCAGGACGGCAGCCCGGAAGAGGTCGGCACGGACGCCTGGGTCTTGCACTTGGCTAGCAAGCTCGCCCTCGTGACCAAGGTCGGCGGCGGCAACGGCGTCAACCTCGACCCGATCGGGCGGAAGCGCCGTTTCGACGGCCGGACGGGCCAGTTGTACCTCACGATCGACCGCGCCCACGCCGACTACCGGAAGGTAGCCACCGGCACCTTCCTCGACCTGGTGCGGGGCGAGATGGTCACGCGCGGCTACCGCGCCGGCGCCTTCGTCGAGCGCGACCGCCTACCCAGCGGTGCGCATGTCCGCCTCGTCGCGGACTCGGTCGACGACATCTGGCAAGCGGCCGCCGACGCCGTGCTTGCACTCCTGGCTGGCACGGACATCGTGATCGACCTCTCGAACCTGCGCGCCGAAGGGACGCCGGTGGCCGGGTCCGGCGGCACGTCGAGCGGTCCGTCCTCGTTCGCCGTCGAGGTGTACGACAACTTCGCCGTGTGGGCCTCGCTCGGCGGCGCCCTCTTCGCCGGGCCGGTGGCGACGCTGCGGTACGTGTTCGCGCCGACGCTCCGGGCGATACGGCAGGGAGGGACGAGGCGTGGAGCCGGGATGGCCACCATCTCCATCACCCATCCCGACGTGGACGACTTCATCACGGCCAAGGACCTCGAGCGCGAGCGCGACGAGGGCGACATCAGCACCTTCAACATCTCCGTGCTCGTCTCCGACGAGTTCATGAGGAACGCGAGCGGCGAGCCGGGGAAGGGCAAGCTCTGGGAGATCGCCCAGCACGCGTGGGGCACGGGCGAGCCGGGCCTCATCTACGTAGACAGGATCAACGCCCACAACCCCATGCGCGGCGTCCTCGGCGACATCAAGAGTACGAACCCCTGCGGCGAGATCCCCCTCTACCCCGGCGAGCCTTGCGACTTGGGCGCCCTCAACCTCGCCGCCTACGTGACGACGAGGGACGCGGGGCTCACGGGCTACGACTTCGAGCGTTTCGCGGCCGACGTCGCCACGTGCGTGCGCTTCCTCGACAACGTCCTGGACGTCAACCGCTTCGCGTTGGAGGACAACCGCGAGATGAGCATGAAGCTCAGGCGGCTTGGCCTCGGGGTCATGGGGCTCGCGGACGCACTCATCCTCATGGGTTACGGCTACGACACGGAGGAGGGTCGCGATGCCGTCGGCGCCATCATCGGCGCGTTGCGCAACGCCGCCGCCAAGGCCTCCGAGGCGTTGGCCGCCGAGCGGGGAACCTTCCCGCTCTACGGCGAGAGCGACCTCGACACGCCCCGCCGCAACGTCGCCATCCTGACGGTGGCCCCGACCGGCACCACGAGCATGCTCATGGGCGTCTCGTCCGGCGTCGAGCCCGTCTTCGCGCCGTTCATCTACCGCAAGATCGGCACGGAGTACCACGCCCTCATCCACCCGCTCTTCCAGGAGCTGCTCGAGGAGCACGCGCCCCACCCCGACTACCGCAAGGGCGCCAAGTGGGATTGGGACAAGGTCGTGGCGGCCGTTCAGGCCAACCATGGCTCGGTGCGCGGTCTGCACTTCGTGCCCGAGAAGGTGCGCGACGTCCTGGCGTGCGCCCACGACATCGGCCCCGCCGACCACGTGCGCATGCAGGGCGTCGTCCAGCGCGCCTTCGACGGCGGCGACCGCGTGGCCAACTCGATCTCGAAGACCATCAACCTCGCCAACTCGGCCACGGTGGCGGACGTGTTCGAGGCCTACAAGCTGGCCTTCACCACGGGCTGCAAGGGCATAACCGTGTACCGCGACGGCTCGCGCGACTTCCAGGTCCTCTCCACGTCCACCGGCGCGGCCAAGGACGACGGCAAGGGCAGTGACAAGGGCGGCGCGGCCGCGCACGGCGGCGCGGCGGACGTCGTCTCGAGCCTCCCGGTTCCCGAGCAGCGCCCGGCCCAGTACGGTATGGCCGCGAGTGCCGACCTCGGCGCGTCGGCCGCCGTCGCGGCGGTCGCGCGCGCCTCGCAGGCGCCGCAGGGTGCGCCCCTCGGGGCGTCGCAAGGGGTTCAGGTCCAGCGTCCGTCCGTCGAGCACCTGCCCGGCGAGCCGCTCCTCGAGCGGCCCACGCGCCTCAGCGGCTTCACCGACTCCGTCAAGCTCATGCTCCCCAACGGGGAGAAGCGCGGCTTCTACGTCACGGTCAACATGCAAGACGACCTGCCCGCCGAGGTCTTCATCGTCTCCGGGAAGGCGGGCGACGAGGCGAACGCGGACAGCGAGGCCCTTGGGCGCGTCGTCTCCATCGCGCTGCAGTACGGCGTGCCTGCGGAGGCGCTCGTCAAGACGCTGCGCGGCATCAACGGCGGCATGTACGGCACCTACCACGGCCGCATGGTGGCCTCCAAGGCCGACCTGCTCGCCGTCGCCCTCGAGACGGTCGGGGTCAAGAACGTCCTCAACCACGGCAAGGCCTGCCCCGACTGCGGCGCGCCGCTGCGCTTCGAGGAAGGCTGCTCGAAGTGCGAGAACTGCGGCTTCAGCAAGTGCGGGTGATAGCCGGACCGCTCCTCGAGCGAGCGGCCGCGGCCCTGTGCCCCTCACGTAGCGGCCCCTGACGGGGCCGCTACGCTAGCGAGGCCGGTGTGCGGCGCTATCGTAGCGGCATGCTCAAGATCAAGCGGGTGTACGAGGCGGCGGCGCCGAGCGACGGAACGAGGGTCCTGGTCGATCGCGTCTGGCCGCGTGGGGTGAGCAAGGCTGAGGCCGACATCGTGTGGTGGGCGAAGGACGTGGCGCCGAGCACCGAGCTGCGCAAGTGGTTCGGCCACGACCCGGTGCGCTGGACCGAGTTCCAGAAGCGTTACCGCGAGGAACTGGAAGGTAACTCCGCGCTACGGAAGCTCAGGGAGCTGGTAGCGAAGGGCGACGTCACGCTCGTCTACGGCGCCAAGGACGAGGAGCACAACCAGGCGCGCGTCCTGTACGACCTGTTGACGGCCTGAGGCCCCACTGAGCGCGCCCCGAACGAACCTTTCGGATGCGACCGGCCGGGACGCCGCGCTCGGGCTCGAGGCCGGGCTGCTGCGCAACCATCTCGGGCCTTCGACCCCTGCGCCCGAGGTCACCGGCAACCTGCTCTGATCGAGGGTTGTACCGCTCGCCTTCGACCCCTGCGCCCGAGGTCACCGGTCGTCGCCGCTCCCCCCGATCACCCCGCGCGCCTTCCTGCTCTGGAGCTTCTCCAGATTCACGGCCGCCACGTGCTCCAGGCTCACGCCCAGGTCCGCGGCCAGGTTGGCCACGTACCAGAGCACGTCGCCGAGCTCCTTGACCATCTTCTCGCGCTGCTCGGCGTTCAGCTCGTCACCGGGCCGGTAGCCCTCGTCACGCATGAACTTGCCGAGCTTCTCGGCCACCTCGCCGGCCTCGCCCGCGAGCTTGAGGGCGGGGTAGAGGATGCGCACGTCCGGCGAGTAGAGGGCCGTTGACTTCGCGCCCGCCTGGTAAGCGTCTAGCGTCAGTGCTTCCGTCATGGGACGGATGCTAACCGAATCCCGGTTCCGCGCGCCCAGCCGATGGAGAGCGTGCCAGACGCATGTTGCCAACTCCCGCGCCCCCTGGTACACTGCACTTCGCTTTCAGGCCCAGGCGGCCGAAGCGCGTGTTCGGCGGTAGCTCAGCGGCAGAGCGATCGGCTGTTAACCGATTGGTCGTAGGTTCAAATCCTACCCGCCGAGCCAAGCGAGAAGCCCGACCCAGACGAGAGATCGCGGGGTCGGGCTTCTGCCGTTGCGAGCCGCCGTGCTAACGTCCCCACAACATGGAGGAAGCCGGTCCTGTGACGCACGCTTTCGAAGCCAAGCTGGTCCGCCCCGAAGGGACCGGTGCCTGGACCTACGTCGAGGTGCCGGCCACGGTAAGCGAGGCGCTCGGATCGCGCGGGCGCGTTCCCGTCGGGGGCACGGTCTCCGGTGTCGCGTTCCGGGGCTCACTGATGCCGGCTGGTGAGGGGCGCCACTTCATCGTGGTGGCCAAACCCATCCGCGACGAGGCCGGGCTGGCAACCGGGGACGTGGTGACGGTCGTGATCTGGCCGGACACGGCGGAGCGCGTGGTCGACCAGCCGCCCGAGCTGATCACTGCCCTGGATGAGAACCCGGCCGCGCGCGCCGTCTACGAGGGCTACTCGTACTCGCACCGCAAGGAGTACGCGACGTGGGTCGGCGAGGCCAAGAAGGCGGAGACGCGCGCAACGCGCGCGGCCAAGGCGGTCGAGATGCTCCTCGAGGGCAGGAAGCTGAAGTCGTGACGGCGTAGACGGTATGCCCCGGGGCCGGGCTCGCAGGGCGTGTCCCTAGGCTGCCTTCCGAGACCTTCTCACGAAGTCGCGTCCCGAGGCGGCGGTCCCCCTGGTCCCCGACCCCTCAGCTGGCCGCCTGGCTCCGCTTCCGCGCGACCCCGAGCGGGTTGGAGACGGCGTGGCGCGCCTCGGCCCAGGCGCGCTTCAGCTCGAGCTCCTCCGCGTCGAGGGTGGCCTCCGAGGCCTCCGCGTAGCGGGCGACCTCGTCGCTCTTGGCGTTCAGCACGGTGTTGAGGACGGCGTGCAAGGATGCCCGCACGGCCAGGCCCTCGCGCAGCATGTCCTGAAGCTCGAGGACACGGTTGACGAGGTCCTCATGGCTCATGGCTTCGAGTTCCGCGCGGTTGCGCTGCATGCCGGCAATCGTACCGCGACTGTCGGGTGCCCGCCTCACGCGGCTCGGGTATGCCGGTCCCGCGAACGCCGCGACCGAGGACGACGACCCCGCCGCGGTATCTTGTGGGGCATGCCAGAACCGATCACGTCCCTGACGGCAGCGGAGCTCGCTCGGCGCTACCGCGACGGCTCGCTCGACCCGGTCACCGTCACGGAAGCCTACCTGGCCGCCATCGAGGCCCACCCCGAGGGCGGCAAGGTCTACCGCGTCGTGACGGCCCAGCGGGCGCTAAAGCAGGCCAGGGCGGCCAAGCGCCGGTTCGATGAGGGGCTGCGCGTGAGCCCCATGCAAGGCGTGCCCATAGCGATCAAGGACCTGGTCGGGACGGCCGGCGACGTCACGGCAGCGGGCTCGAGGGTGCTGGGCGAGCGCCCCGCCGAGGTCGAGGACGCGCCCGTCGCGGCCAGGCTCGACGCGGCCGGCGCCGTGTTCCTCGGCAAGACGAACATGACGGAGCTCGCCTACTCCGGGATAGGTGCCAACCCGCACTACGGCACGCCCGGCTGTGCGCTCGATCCCAGCCGCATCCCCGGCGGCTCGTCGTCGGGCTCGGGAGTGGCGGTGGCGTCGCAGCTGGCCGCCGTGGCCGTCGGCTCGGACACGGGCGGCAGCGTGCGTATCCCGGCCGCCGTCAACGGCATCGTCGGGCTGAAGGTGACGGACGGGCGCATCCCCACCGACGGGTGCGCGGCCCTCTCGACTACGCTCGACACCATCGGCCCGTTGGCGCGCACGGCCGAGGACGCCTGGGCCCTGTACCTCGCCATGACCGCCGAGCCGCACCGCCCGCTCGCACAGGCGCCGGCGCGGCTCACGCTCCTCGCCCCCACCACCCTGTTGACCGACGACCTGGACGACGCGACGCTGACCGGGTTCGAGCAGGGTCTCGCGCGGCTGGAGGCGCTCGGGCACCACGTCAGGCGCGAGCCGCTCCCCATCCTCATGGAAGCGCCGGCCGCTTACTCACGCTTCGGCTCGTTCGCCAGCCACGAGGTCTGGGCCCTCTACCAGGACCTCTTCGAGTCGCGCAGGCACGATTTCGACCCGCACGTTGCCGACCGTGTCTACCTGTACGCCAACCGGCCTTCCAGCGATTACATCCGTCTCAACTACGCGCGCGCGGACTTCCGGCGGCGCTTCTGGCCCTCGCTCTCCGGCGTGGACGCCGTCGTCGGGCCGACCATCCCGCACGTGCCCGTGCGGATCGCGGAGGTCCTGACGGACGACGAGGCCTACCACCGGGAGAACAACCGCATCCTGCGCAACACGGCGCCGTTCAACGTCCTCGGCAGCCCGGCGGTGAGCGTGCCCGTCGCCACCACCGTCGACGGTCTCTCGATCGGCCTGATGATCGTCACGCGGCCGCTGGAGGAGGAGCTGGCGCTCGGGGTGGCCCGAGCCTTGGAGCTCCAGGGGGCGTGACGGTGAGGTGAACACGTACTCGCGGTCGGACCGCCAGGCCCCACGCCGAGGTGGTCGGCGACCGCGCGGGCCCTCGACGACGGTTGGTCCCCGGGCGGCGGCTCAGGCGACGAGCAAGTAGAGGACGTCCGCCGCGAGGGCGGGCGTGCCGGAGCCCTCCACCTCGACGCGGCAGGCGAGCGTGGCGAGCATGCGCCCCTCGCCCTTCGGCTCCAGCTTGGCGAGCGTGGCCGTGGCGCGCACGCGCGAGCCCACCGGCACGGGGGCGGGGAAACGCAGCTTGTCCAGCCCGTAGTTCACCACGAGGCCAAGACCCTCGGGGAACAGCCCCATGCTCGAGACCATGGAGACCAGCAGCGAGAGGGTCAGGTAGCCGTGCGCCACGGTCTTGCCGAACGGACCGCCGGCCGCCCTCGCGGGGTCGACGTGGATCCACTGGTGGTCCAGGGTCGCGTCCGCGAAAGCGTCTATGCGAGCCTGGTCTATCTCGAGGTAGGGCGAGGGTCCGAAGGTCGAGCCGACCAGGTTCGCTAGTTCCGTCAACGAGGCTGCTGCCATGCCGTTCCTCCAGGGAAGATCCCGCGCAGGAGGGCGAGCATGCCGAGCGCGGCGAGGATGCCGCTAGCGTACTTGACGAGCACGTCGGTCACGATCACCTGGGTCATCCAGCCCGCGGTGGCGAACTCCTCGCCCCAGAAGGCGAGGAGCGTGAAGAGGATCGTGTCGAGCGGGGCGCTGACGGCGTTGGACGCCGCCACGCGCGCGAGCCACGGTCGCCGCAGGAGGCGTTGGTAGATCTCCGTGTCCGCCGTCTCCGCGACCAAGATCGTGAGGAACGACACCGCGACGTAGCGCAGGGGCGTGCCGAGCGTGGCGGCCAGGGCGACGTTCGCGGTCGCGGCCAGGAAGATCATGGCGTAGACGGCGCGCCGCCCGTGCTGGTGGACGCGGTCGCGCTGCGTGAACGTGAGCCCGAAGAACAGGGTGCCGACGTTCACGAGGAAGAAGCCGCCGAGCGGCAGGAACGAGTCGAGCGTGAAGTTCGCGAGGAGGGTGGCGGCCACGTAGACGGTCGCCGCGGCGACGAGGCTCGCGGCCCGCCCGTCCGGCGCGCGTGACCCGAGCAGGCGCAGGGCGCCCAGGCCGGTCATGGCGCTCGCCGGTGCGAGCAGGTACTCCAGCCGTCCTGCGCCGGCTCCCGCCAACGCGAGCGCGACGGCTAAGGCGATCACGAAGACGGAGGTCGTCACGACCCGCACGCGCCGCGCGTCCGAGGCACCGCGCAGGTCCGTCAACGCGCCGACGAAGAGGAGGCCGAACAGCGCGAGCGCGAGCGCGGGCAGCCTGTCCGTCGGGGTAGGCCCGAACGTCGAGAACCACGCCAGGGCCGAGGGGCCGCCGCCGAGTGCGCCGGCGAGGACCGCCACCGTTAGAGCGGTGCGCCAGTCGAGCTTGTTCAGGTCGGAGCGAATCATGAGAGGGTGTCGGCCGCAGTCGGTGGCTGGGCGCGCCGCACACTTTAGCAACTGCGAGGCCGCTCTTGCGGTGGCGCGGGGAGTGGGCGAGGGCCGCCCACCGGTTCCCCTGGGGCATGGAACGCGAACGTGCGACCGCCAAAGAGTCGTGGCTGCCGGAGTACAGCCTTGCCCCCGGCAAAGCGGAACCCACCGACCCTTTGCTGGGTCGGTGGGTTCCAGATCTCCCACGAGATCGCGCTGGTCGGGGCGAGAGGATTTGAACCTCCGACCCCATCGTCCCGAACGATGTGCGCTACCAGGCTGCGCTACGCCCCGACGCAACTTGTGAGTGTACCGGGCCGTCGGGTGACGGTCAAGCGCATGCCCGAGGTCCGGACGTCCGGTGCGTGGGCGAGGCGCGCGCCCTCGCGCCGTCCTGGGCCGGGGCCGCCGCCGCGCGTCACAGGCGCTGGGGTGGCCACGGGTGTACCGTTCGCGCTGAAGACGTCTTGACCAACGACCCGCCCAGGCCAGGAGGCTTGGCGCCCGGTCGCAGGAGGTAGGCGCCCGTGAGAACCGCCTACCGTCGAGTGGCCGCCACCAGCGCGTTGCTGCTAGTCCTCGCCGGCTGCACGCCGCCACCGCCCGCGTCGGTACCGCGCCTGACCCCAGGCGGTCCGCTCGAGGCGAGGGTCGGCACTACCGTCCACTTCCAGGCCGAGAACCTTGACGGCGCGGTCGTCTGGGGAGTCGACCGGCTGATCGGCGGGTCCTCGTACTCTGGAACCGTAGCCGGCGGCGACTACCACGCGCCGGACCGGGTGCCGGCGGAACCGACGGTGACGGTGACCGCCTTCCAGACCAGCGACCCTTCCAAGAGCGCCAGCGCGAAGGTGACGGTCACCGCGCCCGGCACCATGTACGTACTCGGCCTGAGCGTGTACGTCTACGGCGACATGGACACCGTGAACGGCGATGCCGGGCCGGACCGCGCGTTCAAGATCGACGGCGTCGGCGCCGGCAAGGCCTACTCCGACCTGGTCGTCGCTCCTAGCCTTGACGCTGCGTTCGTCCTAGCCGACACCGCCCCGACCAACGTCTTCATGATCCATGACGTGTCGACCGCGTCCGGCACCGTGAGCGCCACGGGCCTCTCCTCACTCGGCAGGGAGAACCCGGCGGCTGTGGCCTACGACGAGGTCAGGGGCATCCTCTACGTGGCGTTCGCGGACGCTCTGCTCGCGTACGACGACGCGTCGGTGGCGTCGGACGGCAAGGAGCCGGACCGCGTCCTAGAGGGCTCGTTCGTCAGCGCCATGCTGCTCGGCAGCCCCGCCGGCATCTACCTCGACCCCGCTACGGACCGGCTGTTCGTCGCCAACTCCCTCGGGGAGATCGGCACCTATACCAACGCTTCGTCCGTCGTGGGGAACGTCGCTCCCAGCCGCCTGACGAAGCTCGACGTCCCGGCCGGCTTCGTCGACGACCTGGCCTACGACGCCGTGCGCGACGAGCTCTACCTCAGCGACTGGACGAACGCGGCGGTGTACGTTGTGGCCGACGCCTCCTCGGCCACAGGCACGGTCGCGCCCTCTCGGGTCATCGGCGGCGCGCAGACCGGGTTCGTCCACCCGCTGCGGGCCGGCTACGACGCGGCCAACGACCGGTTGGTGGTCGTCGACGACACGGCCAACGACGCCAAGGTGTTCGACGGGGCCTCGCTCCTGAACGGTGACGTCGCGCCTTCGCGTACCCTCGGCGGCGTGTTGTGGCCCGTCAACCCGCCCTACGGCCTCTACCTGGACCCGAGCCGATGACGTGAAGGCGACCCGAGGCGCCACGAACGACGCCGACCGGGCGACCGCTCGTCCGGTCGTCCGCCATGGGCTCGCGGGCCGTCAGAGATCGTCCTCGAACCACCCCACGGCGGCGACGGCGCCCTGAGAGGCGTCCACCGAGAAGCCGCGCCGGGCCAAGAACGCGAACGCCTTGGCGCGCGCCTTCATGACGGCCATCCGGTCCGCCGTCGGGTCGGCCGCGCCCGGGCGGTAGCGCCAGGCGTTCTTGCGGAGTAGGGCCGTGGCGGCCGCGAGCTGGTCCTCCGGGGTGAGCTCTTCCAGGCGCGCCTCCGCGATCTCGGGCGCGACCCCCTTCTGCCTCAGCTCCTGCCGCAGCCCCAGGCGCCCCTTCGTCGCCGAGCGCGTGCTCACGTACAGGTCGGCGTAGGTCGCGTCGTTGACGAGCTCGAGCTCGACGAGGCGGCCTACGAGCGCGGTCGCGAGCTCGGGGTCGAGCCCGCGCCGCACGAGTTTCCGCGTCAGCTCGGCCGTCGTGTACATGCGCCTGCTCAGGAGGTAGAGGAGGTAGTCCCAGGCGGTGTCGCGCGTGAGCGGCTTGGGCGGCTTGCGGTTCGAGCGCCTCTCGGCCTCGCCCGCGTTCATCAGCGGAGCACCGCGACGGGGTCGAGCCGGGCCGCCCTGCGGGCGGGGAGCAGCCCGGCCACCACGCTCGTCGCGAGCGACACGGCGCAGACCCACACGACGTCGAAGGCCTGGAACTGGATGGGGAGCTGGGTGATGAAGTAGAGGTCGCCCGGCAAGGGGTAGGGCTGGAACTTGAAGTAGGCGGCGACCGCGAGCCCGAGTACTACGCCCAGGAGCGTGCCGAGCCCCCCGAGGGCGAACCCTTGGAGCGTGAACGTGCGGAGCACCTGGCCTTCCGACGCGCCGAGGGCGCGCAGGATGGCGATGTCCGCCGTCTTCTCGTTGACGGTGAGCACGAGCACGTTCGTGATGCCGAACGCGGCGACGATGACGATGAGGAAGACCACGACGCCGATCACGGCCTTCTGCAGCCGCAACTGCGAGATGAGGCTCGCGAAGAGGCTTTCCCAGCTGACGGGCCTGAGCGAGTACTTGTCGGCGAGCGCCAGCCCGACGCGGTGGGCTGCCGTCGGCTCGCTCAGGCGCAGGTGGTAGCCGCTCACGCGCCCCTCGACACCGAGGTAGGCCTGGAGGTTCGACAGGGACATGTAGGCCGTGACGGAGTCGATGAGCTCGTTGCCGACCCTGAACGTGCCCGCGACGGTGAACTGCGCGGTGGCGCCGGAGATGTCGCGCAACATCACGGCGTCGCCGACGCTGACGCCGAGGGACTGCGCGAGGGTCGAGCCGAGCACGATGCCGCCCGCCTGGGCCATGGCGGCACCCTGCTCTGCCAGGACGGGGAGGTCGAGGACGGCCGTCTCGAGACCGGGGTCGATGCCGACGAGTTGGGTGAAGCCCTGCCGCGCGCTCACTCCGAGCGCCTGGCTCGCGCGCCTGGCTATGAGGGCCTGGCCGGAGAGGAACGGCGCGGCCGCGACGACGCCGCGTTCGCTCGCCAGAGCCGCTACCATGGCCGGGTCGTCCGGCAGGGTCTCGCCCGGCAGGTAGCTCTGCAACGTGAGCATCGGGGTGGCGCGCAGCGTGCTCGTGACGAGCTCGTCGATGAACCCGTTCGTCAACGACAGCGCGATGATGAGGACGGCCACGCCGATGGCGACGCCCGTAACGGTAAGGGCGGACTGGAGGCCCCGCCTACGAACGTGCCGCCACGCCAGGTAGGGGACGAGCGCGCGCACGCCGCAGCTTAGCGCGAGGCGATGAGCACGGGGGTGGCTTCGAAGGTCGGAGCAGAGCTGGGTATGAACTCGTGACCGCTGCGGCCGTAGCGGATGAGCTCCACCTCCACCTTGCGGACCCCCCAGTTGACGGCCTGGGAGTAGCTCTCGAACCAGACGTCGATCTGCTGGGTCTTGCGCGCGTGCATCGTGTCCTCCACGATGAAGAGGTGATCGCCGAGGAACTGCTGGAAGGCGCCGACGCCGCGCCCCGTGTGGTAGTTGCCGAGGTCGCGGATACGCACGAGCGAGCCGTACGGCAACTCGCCTCCCAGGAGGTCGCGGCTGACCGCCACCACCCCGAAGGCCGTGCGCGCGCCCGTCGAGGTGACGAACGGCGAGGCGTCGGTCTGGCTCTCGTGGGAGTTGTAGCCCGTGGCGCGCAGGACGAAGCGGGGGTTGGCGGTGGGGCCGAGCAAGGCGTTGCTCGGGTCCGAGTCGCCGGGGTGGTCGGCCGGAGGCTCGACGACGTCCGCGAACGGAGCTACTTCCAAAGCGACCGGAACCGGCGGTTCGGTGCGTGGCGAGCTGAAGGCGGTGATGAGGGCGGCAACCACGAGCCCTATGGCCACGAGCTTGCCGCTGATGTGCAGCGCCACTAGGGCACCACCTCCCAGTCGCGGCATGTTAGCAGACTGAATGTGAGAGTTCGCACACGGAACTCACAGGTGAGGATAGAGGCCGGTCGCGCGGGCCGCCGAGCGCGCACGCGGTCACGGGCATCTCATGAATCTCCGGGTGGGCCGTGTAACGTGAGGATGTTGTCAGAGAGCGCCCGGTAAGGTGCTCGTCAAGACGTTCTCGAGACCGTTAGGAAGGACGAACGCACCTTGCCGTTCATACCCGGGCTGCTAGCGACGCCGACCGTCATCGCCAACGCCATGTTCAGCCTGGCCAAGGACGCCTCGCTCCCGGTGAGGTCGCCGGACCGCGTAGGCGTGGTGTCGCCGATGTTCAACGAGGAGGCGGGCGCCGCCGCCGCCCTGACGTCGCTACTCGCGCAGAGCGTGCCGTTCGACGCGCTGGCCGTGAGCATCAACGGCGGCACGGACGCCACGGCGGAGGTCGTGAAGCTGACGTTGGGGGAGGCCGGGTACCGGTGCGTGACCAGAGGCCCGGTCGCCGACGCCACCGCGACCTTCGAGCGGTGGCTGAAGGCCGGCGGCGGCGGACCGAGCGTCATCGTCGTCGAGCACGCCCAGCCGATCTCCAAGTCGGACAGCATCAACGTCGTGCTGAGCGGCGGCCTGCTGAGCGCCGAGCGGGTGCTCATCGTCGACGGCGACACGGTCCTCGAGGAACACTTCCTGGCGCGCCTGCGCGACGACTTCTACCGTCTGCGGCGCGTGGGTCATGGTCGCAAGCTCCGCTACGTCCTCGAGGACTACGCGATCCAATCAGGCGCGGTGATGTCCGCCGACCCCGGGCGCGGCAAGCCGGTGGCCAGGTTCATCTCGCGTGCCCGCTCGGCCGAGTACGCCATCGCGGCGGTGCTGCGCACGGGTCAGACGGCGCGGTTGGGCGAGGGGGCCGTGTTCGGCCGCTCGCGGCTCTACACGGTGGTCGGGTGCGGGTTCGTGGCGAGGCGCGAGTGCTTCCCGATGCCGGCCGACACGTTGACCGAGGACCACGACTTCACGCTCAGCGTGCAGAACCGCGCGGTGACCGACGAGCACGTCGGCGCCCCCGAGCTCGATGCCAAGGGGTTCCGCGTCGTCGTCGACGGCGAGGAGGTCGAGCTCGGCAGGCTCGTTGGCGACGCCCCGCTCGTCATACGCCACGGCAGCAACGCCCGGTTCATCACGTCCGCCCTCATGTACACGGACGACCCGCCCAGCCTGCCAGGGTACTTGCGGCAGATCGAGCGGTGGAACGGCGGCGGCATCGAGAACGGTCTCAAGCGGCTGTTCCGGCGCGCCCAGTGGCGCGACCTGCGGGCCAACGTGCGCTTCACGGTCCTGGCCGCACACTTCGAGAACCTGTTCGGGCTGGCGCTGCTGCTGCTCATGCTGCCCGTTGCTGCCGGACTGAACTACGCCCTGCCCGGCCACGGCACGCCGCTGAAGGCCCTCGGGCTATGGGCGGGTTTCGACCTGGCGGCCACGCTCGTCCTCGCCACGTGGGGCTTCGCCCGCATCTGGCGCGCGCAAGGGCTGCGCCGCTTCAGGCTCTGGTCCAAGGTCGGCCGCGAGGCGGCGACGTCCGTCGTGCCCCTCGCGCTCCTGCGCCCGTTCAATGCCGTCACGTTCCTGACGGGGGCCGCCAGGGCCGTACCGCGCTTCATGCGGCGCAACGAGTTCGATCCGCGGGCCACGATCACGTGGGACAGGCCGCGGTCGCGCACGTCGAAGCGCTCGCAGCTCCGCTACCTTGGCGCCACCACCGGCATGGTGCTGTCCGTCGCCACGGTCTTCGCCGGCGCTGCGGTCCTCGCCTCGGCCACCCGACCCGGCTACCGCGATGCCTGGCGCCTCATCAACGACTCAGTCAGGGTGTCGCAGGACGACCACATGACGTTGCCGCTGTCCTTGACCGACCGTGGGCTGCTCGACGCCTTCGTCGACGCCGGGTTCTCGCGCCCCGCGCAGGCTGCCGATCCGGGCGCCGGTGGAGCCTCGGAGGGCCTGGCGCCAGGGGCGGACGCCGCGGGTCCGGTGGACGCGCCGACCGAGTTCGGCGACGACGCGCGCGTCGCCGAGGCGCAGGGCGACGACCGCGGCGCGCGGGCCGACGACCCCGGCGTTCCCACCGACCTCGTCGACTCGCCGCTCGCCCGGCTCGGTCTCCACGTCATGGCGTCCAACGAGGGGCACGGCCGCGTGTCGGCCTACTGCTCCGTCGCCGACGTGCTGCGGCCGGCCACGAAGCGCCACCGGCTCGAGGTGGCGGAGGGCTACCAACCGCTCTCCGCGTGGGGTCTGCTCGTCCTGGCGCGCTTGGCGCCGCTCGTGGCCAACATCGAGGAGGCCTCGACCGCGTACGACGTGCCGCCCGACCTCCTGCTGCGCATCCTCATCAACGAGTCCTACCTCGACCCGCTGGCCGTCGGGCCGACCGGCGACCTCGGCCTCTCGCAGGTCACGAGCGACGCTCTGACGCTGCTGCGCGCGATCTCGACGGACCAGCTCTCGCCATACGCCAACCAGCGGTTCTTCGCGGGCGACTTCTCCGTGTTCGATCCCGACTTCTCGGTCTGCGCGGGTGCCGCCAAGCTGGCGTGGGCCCGGGCGCAACCCGGCGGCGAGGACGACCACTTCGCGTACGCCCGCTACATCAACCCCCTCGAGGGGGTCGTGCGTGGCAAGGTCAGCCCCGTCCACGGCAACCTCGTGAAAGCGATCGACGAGTTGCGACCCCTGGCCAACGCGCTGCAGGCCACGGTGGCCGCCTACCGGGCGGACCCCGACTCGGTCACGGACAAGGAGCGCGCCCTCCTCGGCGTGACGAACCTCGTGGCCGACGGAAGGTTGACGGTGGCCCAGGCTTACTTCGTGACCGCCGAACTCGTGCAGAGCTTCGGCATCGACGACAAGGCCCTGTACGACGACATCCGCCGCCGCTTGTACGGCAGCGCGGACGGCGTGCCCTCCGTCGGCAACCCCAACCAGGGCTGAGCCGCGAGCGGTGCGACACGCCCGGGCGGCGGGCAGAGCCTGCGGCGCGCGGCCGTCCCGCGGTAGTCCAAGCGCCGACTGTCCGGCGCGGCCCTCGCGCTAGCGGGCCTCGACGAGCCGCGCCAGCGTCCCTTCTATCCCCAGCACGAGCACCTCGCCTGCGGCGCCCGGCACGATGGCCGAGATCGGCAGCCCGGTCTCGAGGAGGAGCTCGACGGCACCGGTCGCCCGGTCGAGCGACCAGAGGCGACCGGAGACGAAGTCCCCGAACAAGTACTTGCCGACGAGCTCGGGCAGCGCCGGATCGTGGGCCTCGAAGCCGCCGGTCACGGACAGGCCGCCGACCGGGTCTATCCGGAGGTGACCGTAGTACGCGGCCGGCGGGACGAGCGGGAGACGCTCGCAGTCGGGAGCCACCAACCCGCCGGTGTCCGGGTACTCGAAGCAGTGGGGGCCCTCCATGTACGGCCAGCCGTAGTTGCCCCCCGGGCGCACGACGTCGATCTCCTCCCAGGTGTCCTCGCCGACGTCCGCTAACAGCAGCGCGCCGTCGCTCGCCGCGAAGCTGAACTTCCACGGGTTGCGGAACCCGAAGGCGTAGACCTCGCCGAGCGCGCCCTGCGTCGCCCCTTGTCCGCCGACGAACGGGTTGTCCTGCGGCACGGTATAGGGCGTGTCGCCGTCCGCTGGAAACGGGTCGATGCGCAAGACCTTGCCGAGCAGCGACGTGAGGTCTTGGGCCGGTATGGGCGTCTCGTGGAAGTACTCCACCTCGCGTTGGCCCTCGCCGACTGACACGTACAGCATGTCGTCGACGCCGAAGGCGACCTGCCCACCGTGGTGGAAGGGCTCACGCACCGGTACGCGCAGCAGCACCGTCTCCTGCGCGGCGTCGGCACTGCTCGCGTCCTCCGCCAGCGGGTAGGCGGCCACCACCAGATCGTTGGTGCCGGCTTCGGTGAACGCCACGACGATGTGCCGCGCGTTGCCGCGCGCCGCCGCGCGTTCGGCCGGCTCCAGCGCCGCCGTGAAGAGGCCCTGTTCGCCGAGCAGGCCCGTGACGCGCCCGCCGAGCGACAGGAACGGCGTCCCGGCCACGGCGCCGTCCGTGTAGCGCCACACGGCGCCGTCGAGAGCGACGATCAGCAGGTCGCCCGTGTCGTCGAGCGGCACGGCGTCCACCGGCAACGGGAGGAGCTTGGTGAGCGTCTCGAGGCCGTAGGCGGTAGCGCTGCGAGGGTGCGGCGGCTCTGCCGCCGCCGGCGCCGAGGCGTACGCCAGCCAGCATGCGGCGAGGGCGAGCAACAGGCCGTGAGCGACGCGCCGCACGCCGCACGCCACGTTTAGGCGCGCGCCACGACTAGGCTGCGGGTCGAAGGTGGGAGTCGGCTTGCCGCCAACGTTGGCGGGGAAAGCGAGGAGGCGGAAGGGCGACCGGAGGCTAGGCATCCAGCAGCGATGGTACGCCTATCGGCCGAGCGCGTGGTGCTCGCCGCCCGCGAACACGGTGGTGGAGGAGGCGGGACGCCCACCCGCTCCGGCGCTACTCGAAGGGCGGGTGCCACCGGCGGGCGCAGCGACCGCGACGTCCGTGCCGGTGCGGACCGCTATGGGCTGCGCTCGCGCGGGCGCAGCGGGAGCGCGCGCAGCCTGTGGCGATTCGGCGCCCTGCCGGCTCCGGAAGTAGGAACGGAAGGCCTGAAGGGAGAGGAGCGAGCTCTCGATGCGCCAGTCCGCCTCCTTGTCCTCGTTGAACCACACGATGGCCTCGACGCGCGGGAATGCGGTGGAGTTCAACATGTCGTCCACCCAAGCGGCCTTGTCGCCTGCCTTCTCGCCTTCGGCCGAGGCCACCTCGGCCAGCCAGAGGGGCTGGCCGCCGAGGCGCGTGATCCGGGCGTAGCCGTCCTTGAACACGTCCTCGTAGCTGCGCCAGCCGATCAGGGGCTTGGTCTCGCCCCAGTTGTAGCCGTCGAGGCCAAGCACGTCGACGTAGTCGTCGCCGGGGTAGTAGCGCTCCATGGCGTTCTCCGGCGTGCGCGGTTCGTCGGTGACGTTGGGGCTGAAGACCCAACGGACGTTGGTCGCGTCCTCGGCGGCGAAGAGCTCGACGATATGCCGCCAGGCGCGCTTGAGCCCTTCGGGGTCGCCGTTCCAGGGGGTCCACTCGCCGTTCATCTCAGGGAAGATGCGCACGTACACGGTGCCGGCGGCCGCGCGCACGCCGTGCGCCCACTCCCGGATGTAAGCGTCGTACGCTCCGGCCACGATGTCGTCAAAGGCCTCGTTGTGGGTCTGCCAGGTGACCAGTGGTATCCGGCCGGCGGCCAGGACGTCATCGACGGGAACGGGGTCGTACGCGAAATCCCAGGACGTGTACCAGTGGGCGAGCCCGAAAGCGCCGCCGACCCGGTCCTCCAGCTCCCGAAGGGGAGCGAGATCGTTCCATACACCGGCCGGGACGAAGGCTCCCAGCATGGGAGGGGCGGTCCTCCCCGGCAGCGCGGCCGTCTCCGGCTCGGAACACGCGCTCAGTGCCGACGCGATAGCGACGATCAGCGCCGCCAGACCTACGAGCCCGGCCCGCCTCCGACGCGCGGATCGCCGTCCATCTGAACAGGCGCGAACTGGTCGAGTTGAGCGGCTGTCGGTCAAGGAAGTTCCCGCGCGCCCGGCCTGCGGCCGGCGCTGTGATATATGCCATATGGATACCACCGGGTCCGACGGGGACGCAACACTCGCGCCCTTAACCCAAGCGCCCCCGCGCTCATCGGTTTCTCAGACGACCCTAGGCTTGGGTCAGCGGACCGCAGCGACCGCGGTGCCGGCGCTGAGCATCTGCCTGAACGCGTGCAGGGTCGCGACGTCGGAATCGATGCGCCAGTCGGCCTCTTTGTTCTCGTTGAACCAGACGAGCGCCTCGATGCGTTCGAACCCCGTGGTGGCGAACATCTCGCGGACCCAGTCGCTCTTGTCGCCGCCGACGTTCGAGCTCGCGAGCTCTGCGATCCAGACGGGCTGTGCTCCCAAGCTCGTCACGCGGTCGTAGCCGGCGCGGAAGATGGCCTCGAACGAGCGCCAGCCGACGGAAGGCAGGACGTCGCCCCAGTTGTAGCCGTCCAGGGCGAGGACGTCGACATAGTCGTCGCCCGGGTAGTAGAGCTCCATGGCGTTCTCCGGCACGCGCGGCGAGTCCGTGACGTTGGGGCTGAACACCCAGCGTACGTTGGTCGCCCCCACGGAGTCGAAGATGCCGACGATGCGGCGCCAGGCGCGCTTGAGCCCCTCGGGGTCGCCGCTCCACTGGGTCCAGTCGCCGTTCATCTCGGGGAAGGGGCGCACGTAGAGGAGACCGGGCGCGGTGGCTGCGCCGCGCGCCCACTCGGTGATGTAGGCGTCGTACTTGCCGGCCGCGATGTCTTCGACGCTGCGGTCGTAGCTCTGCCAGCTGATCATCGGCCTGCGTCCGCCTTGGGAAGCCATGGCGACCAACTCGGGGAAGTAGGGGTTGTCCCAGTTCGTGAACCAGTGCACGACGTCCAGGCGGCGACCGAGGTCGAGCTCGAGCTCGTAGATGGGGTCCATGCCGCGCCACACGCCGCCGAAGGTGAACGCGCCGAACAGGGCGGTCGACTCCAGAGCTGCTGCCGGGCGGGTGGCCGAGACGGTTCCCTCCTGCGCGCTCCCGCACGCGCTCAACACGAGCGTCGCGAGGAGCGGGACGAGCACCATCATCACACGCGGTGTGAAGCGCCTCTGGTTGTCGACTCGCGCAGTGCTCGGCCGGATCATCAAGTCCCCGGACGCTTCGGCGTCCTCGCGAGGCGCTCGCCCGGCTGCCGGCTAGCCGCAACGGATGCGACTGAACCGAGAACGTCCCTTGGCCGGTTGCGCTACTAGCTCCACCTGTTCCAAGCGCCCAGATGCAGAACAGGCTTCATCGCTTCCAAGTCCAAGCCGTGAGGCTCGGTGCCCGAACGGTTCGGGCGGCGGGCACACGTGCCCGCGCTCGGACGTTGACGGCACTTTTCGATGAGGGGACACTCACCTGGCCGGTTGCGCTACTCGCTCCACCTGACTCAAGCGCCCAAATTACGAGCCAGGCTTCTCAGCGTCCAAGCAGGAAGTGCTCGACTTCCTGTGGGCGACTATAGCACATCCGACCCTCATGTGAGTGAACTAATCGCCTCTCTGGCTGACCGGTCGACCGGTCAGCCAGAGAGGGTGAGCCGGCCGGCGGCTCTGGTAACATGACGGGCCCCTCCGGGCGAGCGCCCATGGAAAGAAACACCGTCACAGAGCAGCCAGGTCAGGCGGAGCCGGCGGGTCGGACCGCCGCCGACGCGTTCGGGTTCGACGTGGTGGTGGAGCGTGGCCGCGCGCGGCTCGGCCGGCTGCGCACCCCGCACGGCACCGTGGCGACGCCCGCCTTCGTGGCGGTCGGCACCCAGGCCACCGTCAAGAGCCTCGCCCCGGAAGCCGTCGCGGCGACGGGCACTACCCTCCTGTTCGCCAACACCTACCATCTCTACTTGCGGCCCGGGGCCGATCTCGTGGCGCGCCATGGCGGCCTGCACCGGTTCATGCGCTGGGACGCACCGATCCTCACGGACTCGGGCGGCTTCCAGGTCTTCTCGCTCGGCGCCTCCATCGAGCACGGGGTCGGCAAGATCGGCAACATCTTCCCGGGTGAGGACCAGGACCGCAACCGCAGGCGCCTGGCGGCTGGCAGCGGCATGGTGGCCGTCGACGAGGACGGGGTGGTGTTCAAGAGCCACATCGACGGCTCCAAGCACCGCTTCGATCCTGAGACGTCGATCGCCGTCCAGCGCCGGCTCGGAGCCGACATCGTCCTCGCGTTCGACGAGTGCACGAGCCCGCTGCACGACGAGGCGTACACGCGGCGCTCGCTCGAGCGCACCCACCGGTGGGCGGCGCGGAGCCTCGCCGCCTTCCAAGGCACGGCGCCCCTGCACGGCTATCGCCAGGCCCTCTACGGCATCGTCCAGGGCGGCGCCTTCCGCGACCAGCGCGAGGACAGCGCCCGCTTCGTCGGGTCGCTGGCGTTCGACGGCATCGCGATCGGCGGCAACCTGGGCGCCACGCGCGCCGACATGCACGCCGTCCTCGACTGGACGCTCCCGCTCCTGCCGTTCGGCAAGCCGCGGCACCTGCTCGGGATCGGCGACGTGGAGAGCATCTTCGAGGCGGTCGCGCGCGGCGTCGATACCTTCGACTGCGTCATGCCGACGCGCAACGCGCGCACGGGCACGCTCCTCGTCAGGCCGGACCTGGACGCCGGCGTGAGTGGCGGGCGCCTGAACATCACCAACGCCCGCTTCCAGAGCGACCTCGGTCCGGTGCAGGCCGGCTGCGACTGCTATACCTGCCGCACTTTCAGCCGGGCCTACCTCCGGCACCTGTTCAAGGCGGGCGAGTCGTTGGGGCCGCAGCTCGCGACCATCCACAACCTGCGCTTCATGGCGCGCCTCATGGAGGATGTCAGGGAGGCGCTGGCCGACGGCACGTTCCAGGAACTATGGGCGCGCGTGGTCGGGCGGGCGGCCTAGGCGTCGGCGAGGGGTGGCGGGTCGCGGGTGTCGGAGGGGCTCGCGAGAGGTCCGAGAAGCTCACCGGACCGCGCTCGGTGGGCCCAGGAGATCGTTACAGCGCGAGCTCGATCAGATCGATGGTCGTTCCGTCCTGGGTCACGAACCGCACTATGCCGACGGTGGGTACGAAGTAGATATCCAGAACGGTCTGTCCACCATTGCTCGTCAACGTCGTCTGCCGCAGCAGCAGCGCGTTGAACCGCCCGGCCTCCGTCGCCACGCCCCGCAGACCCACGACCTCCGAGTCGAGCGTCAGGCTGAAGCCGGGCAACTGGGTCGTGCTCGTCCACTTCATGCCCGGCGAGAGCGGCGCCGGCGGGTACACGACGATGGGCGGCTCGTAGCGGAAGACTTGACCGCCGGCCGCCGAGCCGTAGCTGATGACCCCAGAGGCGCCGTACTCGAGGTAGTCCTCTGAGACGGGTACGCCGGCGAGGTAGTGGGTGAGCACCATGACGTCGCGTCCGCCCAGGTCCCGCGGTCCGCTCAGCACCTGCGTCTCACCCGAGGAGTACGTCCAGCTGGCGCCTTCCGTCGCAGGGTAGTAGGCCTGCGCCGCGCTCACGCCCGCCAGCGCCGCGATGATGACCGCCAGCAGCCTCGGCGCACGCCGCGCCGGCACGCGGTCGGCGCCTGATGCCTGCGTCGTCACTCGACGTCCTCGCGGCTCAGCTCGCCGGCCCGGCGCGTGGCCTCCTCGATGGCGTCCATCAGGGCGAAGCGCAGGCGGTGCTTCTCCAACGTGCGTACCCCGGCGATGGCGGTCCCGCCCGCCGACGAGACCTCGTCCTTCAACTCGCTCGGGTACTTCGTCTCCAGGAGGCGCGCCGAGGCGAGGAGGAGCTGCCGCGCCACGTCGCGGGCCAGCGACCGGTCGAGGCCGACCCGCACGCCCCCGTCCGCCAGCGCCTCGGCGACCACGGCGACGTAGGCTGGACCGGAGCCCGCCATGCCCGTGAAGGCGTCGAACAGCTCCTCGCGCAGGTCGTAGACGCGGCCGACGGCGCCGAAGAGACGGCGGGACAGGGCCACGTCCTCGGGGGTGGCCTCCGGTAGCCAAGCGAGCGCCGTGGCCCCGACCCCGAGGCTCGCGCCGAGGTTGGGCATGGCGCGGATGACGCGCTTCGAGCCTACGCGCCTGGCGATCGTCTCCGACGTGACCCCGGCCATCAACGAGATGAACGCGGCGTGCGGCTGCGCCACGATGGGCGCCACGGAGGCGAAGGACTGCGGCTTGATCCCGAGCAGGACGTGTTCGGCCTCGTGCAGGCCGGCGGCGTCGATGCCCGCCACCCCGAAGCGCTCGGACAGCTCGGCGAGCCGCCGCTGGTTCGGGTGGAAGATGGCGACGTCCGAGCGCTCCAGCGCCCCGGCGGCGATGGCGCCCTGCAGCACGGCCCCGCCCATCTTGCCGGCGCCGACGATGACCAACCGCGGGCCCGTTCGTCCGCGGGGTTCAGGGCTGGTTTCCGACATGGCGTCAATCATAATGACCCGCGGTGGCGCTTGCGGGCTACGAAGTCGACGGCGAAGGCGCCCAAGGCCCCTCCCACCGTGTCGGCGAAGAGGTCGAGCAGCTCGGTGGCGCGCTCGGGAACGAACCACTGGTGGATCTCGTCCGAGGCTCCGTACAGCAAGGCGGCGAGCACGCCGACGAGCGGTCGGCCGGTCGCCAGGGTGACGAGGGCGGCCAGCACGCCGAAGGCCCCTGCGTGAACGACCTTGTCCGAGCCGGGCGGGAAGTTGGCCAGGAACGAGCCGGCGGTCGAGGAGCTCGACTGCATGAAGAGGAAGCCCGCCCAGGCCGCGGCCAGGCACCAGCCCAGCCACTTGACCCAGGGCGCCCGCTTGCGCCAAGGCGCGCGCGCGCCGCCCACTGCGCTCATTCGGTCAACTCCCCGCGCAGGTCGCGGGCCATGGCGGCGCGCGCCGCGTCGGGTGTCATGCCACTGCCCAAGAGGTAGATCAGTTTGGTGAGCGCGGCCTCCGGCGTCATGTCGGCGCCGCCCGTCACGCCCGCCTCCGCCAGCGCCCTGCCCGTGGCGTAGCCGCGCATGTCGACGCGACCGCGCAGGCACTGCGTCGTGTTGACCACCACCACCCCGCGCGTTGCCGCGGCCGCCAGCTCGTCCAGCAGGCGCGGGTCGCGCGTGGGGGCGTTGCCCGCCCCGTAAGTCTCGAGCACGAGCCCTTCGAGCGGCGCTTGCAGCACGTGCGCCATGAACCTGGCGCTGACGCCGGGGAAGAGGCGCACGGCCGCGACCGTGACGTCGCGCAGCTCGCGCACCGACAGGCGGCCTGGGAGGGCCGGGCGCGCCGCGCCTTGGCGCAACTCGACCTCGACCCCGACCGTGGCGAGCGGCGCCTCGTTGGGCGAGTCGAACGCGTCGAAGCCGCTGGCCGATACCTTCGTGGCGCGGTTGCCGCGTAGGAGGCGACCGGAGAAGTAGACGCAGACCTCATGCAGCCCCGGCATGGCGGCGATCTGGAGGGAGGCGATCAGGTTCTCGCGCGCGTCGGAGCGCAGCTCGGCCAACGGGACCTGGGAGCCCGTGACGATGACGGGCTTGGCCAGCCCCTCGAGCATGAACGAGAGGGCCGAAGCGGTGAACGCCATCGTGTCGGTGCCGTGCAAGACGACGACCCCGTCGACCTCCTCATAGCGCCGCGCTATCTCCGCGGCGATCCGCGACCAGTCGGACGGCACCATGTCGGCCGAGTCGAGCAGCGGCGCGAACTCGACGAGCTCGATGGCGGGAAGCGACGGGTCGCTCAGCTCCGGCATGCGTGCCAGGAGCTCCGCCAGGTAGCCGGCACTCGGGGCGTAGCCCCGCTCACCTCTACGCATGCCTATCGTTCCGCCTGTATGGGCTAAGAGGACCTTCTTGGTCACCACGCGACTATACCGACAGCGCCCTGACGCGAACCATACGTGCCAGGACGCCTGTGTCGTGGGAGCGGGGACGTGGCATGCGCAGGGCGCGTAGGTGTCCGCGCTCAGGCCGCCGCCCGGGCGCGGGCGCGCACCCGACCGTTGTCAGCGGATGCCGGGCGGCACCTGCGCCGGCGGCGGCTCGGGCAGGTTGTGAGGGGTCGGGACGCCGTCCATGCGCTTTACCACGCCGTTCTCGTTGCAGCCGACGTAGAAGGGACAGCGCAGGCATTCGGACCACACTCGGGGGTGCAGGTCGCGGGTCTTGTCGATGAGGGTGAAGCCGCAACGCTCGAAGAACTCCACCTCGTAGGTCCACGCGAAGAGGAGCGGGATGCCGACGCGCCGCGCCTCGTGCTCGCACGCCTCGACGAGCGCCCGGCCGACGCCGCGAGCGCGCACGTCGGGCGCCACGGCCAGGCCGCGCACCTCGGCGATGTCGCCCCAGAGGATATGCATGGCGCCGTTGCCGGCGAAGCGCGGGCCGCTGCCGTCGTCGACCTCGGCGACGAAGAAGTCGCGGAGGTTCTCGAAGATGTTCTGCATCGGGCGCACGAGCATGCGGCCCTGGCTCGCCCAGTAGCCGATGTTCTCGAAGATCAGGGGGACGTCCTCCGCCCTGGCCGGCCGCACCGTCACGTTCATGGGTGACCCTCGCCGGTCTCCCCGCCAGTCGCATCGCCGCCGGTAGCATCGCCGGCGGTCGCTACGTCCTGCGCGTCCGGGCGCCGCGCCCCGCCGTCCAGGCCCGCCAGCTCGGCCTCCGCGACCGCGATCCGCTCCAGCACGCGCTCGCGCGCCGTGCCGCCGTAGGAGCGCCTGGCGTCCACCACGGTCTCGAGGTCGAGGGCCGCGTAGACGTCGGCCTCGATGCGCGGGTCCTCGGCCCGCAGCTCCTCGAGGCTCAGCGCCTCGAGCGGCACGCCGCGCTCGATGGCGGTGGCCACGAGCCGACCGACGACGTGGTGCGCCTCACGGAAGGGGAGGCCGCGCCGCGCGAGGTAGTCGGCCAGGTCGGTGGCGTTGGAGTACGCCCTGCTGGCGGCCTCGCGCATGCGGGTCGCGTTGACGCGCATGGCAGGCAGCATGCCGACGTAGAGGCGCAGGCAGTCGGACGCCGTGGAGAGCGCGTCGAACAGCCCCTCCTTGTCCTCCTGCATGTCCTTGTTGTAGGTGAGGGGGAGCCCCTTCATGACCGTCAGCAGGCCCATGAGGGCGCCGTACACGCGGCCCGTCTTGCCGCGCACGAGCTCGCAGACGTCGGGGTTCTTCTTCTGGGGCATGATCGAGCTGCCCGTCGTGTAGGCGTCGCTCAACGTCACGAAGCCGAACTCGCTCGTCGACCAGACGATGAGCTCCTCGCTCAGGCGCGAGAGGTGCATCATCAGGATCGCGAGCGCCGACAACGTCTCGAGCATGTAGTCGCGGTCCGAGACGGCGTCCATGGAGTTGCGTGCTACGGCGCCGAAGCCGAGGAGCTCGGCCGTGTAGGCGCGGTCGATGGGGAAGGTGGTGCCGGCGAGGGCGCCGGCGCCTAGCGGCGACACGTCGGCGCGCTTAAGCGCGTCCTCGAGCCGCCCCTGGTCGCGCTCGAGCATCTCGTGGTAGGCGAGGAGGTGATGGGCGAAGCGCACGGGCTGCGCTACCTGCAGGTGCGTGTAGCCCGGCATGATCACGTCGATGTGCTCCGCAGCCAGGCGCACGATGACGCGGCGCAGCTCGATCACCAGGCCGCGCACTTCCGCGCCCCGCCGCGCGAGGTGGAGCCGCGCGTCCGTCGCGACCTGGTCGTTCCTGCTGCGCGCCGTATGCAGCTTGCCGCCGACGGGCCCGAGGCGCTGCGTGAGCACGGACTCGAGGTTCATGTGCACGTCCTCGAGCTCCTCGCGCCACTCGACCTTGCCCGCGCGCACCTCGGTAAGGAGCTGCCGCAGGCCGGCGACCATGGCTTCGCCCTCGGCCTCCGTCAGGATGCCCTGGCGCATGAGCATGCGCGCGTGGGCGATGGAGCCGAGGAGGTCGTCCTCCGCCATGGCCTGGTCCACCCCGATGGAGGCGTTGACGCGCTGGACGAGCGCGTCCGTGGCCTCCGCGAACCGGCCGCCCCACATGCTGGACGCCCTGGCCGCGCCCGGCGGCTCTGGAGCCTGCTTCGGGTCCGACCCCGTCACGCCGGGGCCGCCGTCCTCTGCCACACGCCCCCGACGCGCTTGCCGAGCTCCGTCGGGTCCTCGCCGAGGGGCCGGTACCCGAGGCGCTGGTAGTAGGGCAGGACGGCGGCGTCGGCGAGCGTCACGGCGAGGAACGGGATGTTCGAGCGGATGGCGTCGGCCTCGAGCATGGTCATGAGCCAGCGGCCGTAGCCTTGCCCGCGGTGCTCGGGGTGGGTGACGATCGGCTCCACGCGCCAGCCGTCGCCTTCCTCCCAGTGCCTGAGCGCGGCGAGGACCCGGCCGTCGGCGTCCTCGACGAGGAGCGCCCGCCCGCGCGAGAGCCACTCGCGCAGCGCGCCGGCCCCCAGCTTCGCCTGCGGCCTGGTGACGGCGTAGAGGGCCGCCAGGCCGGGCGCGTCGGCGGCGTTCGCCTCGCGCAGCCTGGGCGGCACGTAGTCTGTACCCGGTTTCTTAGGCAGTACGGCGGCGCTCGCCACGTCTCACTTCCCCTTGGAGCTCTCGAGCTGCTTCGCGATGCGCAGGCGCAGGGCGTTCAGCTTGATGAAACCGTCGGCGTCGGCCTGGTCGTAGACGCTGTCCTCCTCGAACGTGACCACGTCCTGCCGGTACAGGCTGTTCGGGGAGCGGCGCCCGAGCACCGTCACGCCGCCCTTGTAGAGCTTCAGGCGCGCCTCGCCCGTGACGGGCTTCTGGATGTCGTCCATCAGGCTCTGGAGCGCGACGCGCTCCGGGGCGAACCAGAAGCCGTTGTAGACGGCGGCGGCGTAACGGGGGACGAGGTCGTCCCTGAGCTGCAGGACCTGCCGGTCGAGCGTCAGGGACTCGACGGCCTTGTGGGCGTGGAACAGGAGCGTGCCGCCCGGCGTCTCGTAGCAGCCGCGCGACTTCATGCCCACGAAGCGGTTCTCGACGATGTCGACGCGGCCGACGCCGTGCCGCCCCGCGATCTCGTTGGCCTTGGCTAGGAGGGCGACGGGCCCGAGCCGCTCGCCGTCGATGGCGACGGGGTTGCCGTGCTCGAAGGCGACCGTGACCACCTGCGGCGCGTCGGGCGCCTGCTCGGGGTCGACCGTCAGCTTCCACATGCCCGCCGGGGGTTGGGCCCACGGGTCCTCGAGCACGCCGCCCTCGTAGGATATGTGGAACAGGTTCGCGTCGGTCGAGTACGGCTTCTCCTTCGTGACGGGCACGTCGATGCCGTGCGCGCTCGCGTAGGCGATGCAGTCCTCGCGGCCCTTGAGGTCCCACTCGCGCCAGGGGGCGATGACGCGCACGTCCGGCTTCAGGGCGTAGGCGGAGAGCTCGAAGCGGACCTGGTCGTTGCCCTTGCCCGTGGCGCCGTGCGCCACGGCGTCGGCGCCCTCGGCCTCGGCGATCTCGATCATCTTGCGCGCGATCAGCGGCCGCGCGAACGACGTGCCGAGGAGGTAGTAGCCCTCGTAGATGGCGCCGGCGCGCAGGACGGGGAAGACGAACTCCTTGACGAAGTCCTCCTGCAGGTCGACGGCGTAGGCCGCCACCGCGCCCGTGCGCAGCGCCTTCGCCTTGGCCGCTGCGACCTCCTCGCCCTGGCCGATGTCCGCCGTGAACGCGACCACGTCCGCGCCGTACGTCGCCTTTATCCAGTGGAGGATGACCGAGGTGTCGAGGCCACCCGAGTACGCCAGGACGACCTTCTTGACCGGCTTACGTTCGTTGCTCATGCGCTTTCTCCTAAGGTTCCATGTTCTCGACCCCGTCGACCCGCGCTCGACGAACGCGACCGCCATGGGCAGCTGACGCGGCGGCCACTCCGCTCCGTTCGGCCGGTCTCGGCCGTCCCGGTGCGGTGGCGCGACGCGTTCAGCTACGTCGGTCTCGTCTGTGGTTGCGGGTGCGGAGGTGGTGGGGGCGAAGTGTGCTTGCCATCACGGTCGGTGCTCGGCCATCAGCGGATGCTTATGCAAGCCGACTGATAACGTTGCGACGATAGCACCGGATGGGGTGGGCGTCAACGACCAAGCCCCCGTACGGGAGACACACGGGTTGGCACGCGACGGGCGCGGGCGACGCGCGAACGCTCAGCGCCGCACCACACGTGAGCCGACGGGCGACCGGCGGCCGAACACGCGCCGCGGCAGCGCGGACAGCATGGCGGCGCCGACGATGAGCGCGCCGCCGACGATGCCGAGCGCTCCCAGCCGCTCGCCGAAGAGCCACGCGGCCAGCACGGCCGCCACGACGGGCTCGATGGTGGCCACGAGCACCGCGCGCGAGGCCTCCACGCGCTTGAGGCCCGTGTAGTACACGAAGTACGCCAAGTAGGTGGAGAGCGCGGCCATGAGGACCAACAGTAGCCAGGTCCGCGGTGATGGGTCCGTCAGGGCGGCGAAGGGCGTGAGGGGCGCCAACCCGAGGGCCCCGATCGGCATGACGATGGCGTAGATGGTCGCCGGCCGGTAACGCGCGAGCGCCCATTTGCCGAACAGGTAGTAGCTCGCGTAGGAGGCGCCGGCCACGAGGCCCCACGTGACGCTGCGCGCGCTGACGGTCATGCCGGAGTCGCCGCCTTGCGCCACCATCACGACCCCCGCGACCGACATCGCTACGAGCGTGGCCTTCGTAGGCGTCAGGCGCTCGCCGAGGAGCAGCGCGGCGAGGACGGCGACGAACGCGGGCGCCGAGTACAGGAGGATGAAGGCGAGGCTGACCCCGCCCGCCTCGATGGCGAGGTTCAGCGCCGTGTAGAAGAGCGTGACGCCGACCACCGCGAAGGCGACGAACGCCAGGGCGTCCGAGGCGCGTTGCAGGCGTAGGCCGCCTTCGAGCGCCGCGTGGACGGCGAACAGCGCGCCCCCGATGGCGGCGCGCCAGAACGCGATCTCCGTCGGCGTCAGGCCGCTGCCGAGCAGGCTCTTGGAGAACACGCCGAGCAGGGCCCAGAGCAGGGCGGCGAACGCGACCAACGCGTAGCCGACGAGGGCCTGCCGCTGCTCCCCCACGGCTAGAAGCTCAGGCGCCTAGCCTGCGCATGCCGTAAGCGCGGGCCGTCTCGGGGTCGTTCTGCTTGAGGGCCTGCATGCGGCGGCGGTAGGAGGCCAGCTCCACGAAGTACGCCACCAGGTTGACGACGTAGATGACCGTCAGGGCCACCAGGTCGGTCATCACGCTCATGGCGGGGTCGGGGCCGGCGGTGAGGAAGTGCAGTAGCAGGTCCACGCCGAAGACGGCCCACGGGACGGAGAGGAGGACCCCCCACAGCTCGTCGGCCTGCCCGGTGCCCGGGAGGAGGATGGCGAGGAGGTGGTACAGGGGGGTCCGCGGCGCGTTGCGCGCCTCGCGCGGGCGGGGCAGGAGCAGCATCACGACGTTGAAGAGCGCGAGCAGGAGGAAGGCGATCACGACGATCAACCACGCCCACTGCGGCAGCGTCACCCCGGCCAGGCCGGTGAGGCCCGCCCACGGGTTGGTGAACATGCCTACCAACGCCGTCTGGAACGTCCCGGCCACCGCGCTGCGTAGCCGCGTCTCGTCCGGCACGACCAGCGCAGGCGCGTCCGGGGCGAACGCGGCCATGAGCCGCGACGGGTTCTCCGCGCGACCCATGTTGAAGCTCGCGGCGCCCAGCCCGGGCTTGAGCTCGAGGGCGCGCTGGTAGAGCGCCTGATCGCCGAGCAGCGCCCCCAGGTTGTTGACGGCGTCGGCGTCGTCGCCCGCGGCGCGGTACGCGACCGCGGCCGGGTCGTCCGCGCCGGAGCTCTGCTCGGCGAAGCCCCGCACGAACTCGGCCTCCGAGCCCGTGCCGTCCAACCGTGCGAGGGCGTCGAGCGCCGGCACCGAGGCGAGCGAGCCGGAGCCCCACGCCCTCGGCAGCGAGTCGCCCTCCCGCGCCCAGCCGTGCAGCGCGGCGAGCGCCATGGCCGCGGCCAGCAGCAGCACGGCCACGAGCTTCTCGGTGAACGTCGCGTAGCGCAGGAAGAAGAGCCGCGCGCCCAACCCGGTATTGCCGGAGCGCCTGCGCAGGTTGAGGGTCTGCGGACGCCAGTACTTGGCGGCCAGCGCCACGTATAGGGCAAGGAGCGCGACGAGGATGGCCACGACCCCGTACCAGCCGGTCCTGCCGACGTCGAGCGCCACCTTGCGCACGGATGCGGCCAGGTCGAAGCCGGCCCCTTCGCGAGCGCGCTCCCGCCAGAGGTTAGAGGCCTCGCGCTGGCCGTCGGCGCGCAAGTATGCGGCGTACTCCGCCAAGGCCGCCTGCGTCTGCGGGACGGCGGGCGTCGCGAGGAGGTAGACCCAGTCCGCCCAGAAGCCGGCGGACTGGACGTCGCCCCTGCCGAGGGCCGCGGTCATGGCGCCCAAGGGGAAGCCGTAGGCTTCCGCCAGGTCCTGATCGAAGAGGAGCTCCGCCCGGTAGCCGCGCGCGACGAAGTCGTCCAGCGCCGCGTGCATGGCCGTGGCGGCCTCCTCGCGCTTCTGGGGCGAGAAGCGCATGAACTCGCGCGCGAGTTGTGCGCGTTCATAGAACGTGACGGCGTTGCTCAGCGCCCCGGCGACGAAGCGGCTCTCATCCGCGCTCCCGGGTGCGGCGGCGCGCGCGGCCTCGAGGTAGAGCCACGGGTTCGTCTCGTCGTGTTCCAGGCGCTCCACCGGGTCGCCGCCCGCCGCCTCCTTGCGCAGCCAGCCGTAGAGGGCCGGATCGTCGTCGAACGGCTCCTGTGGGTCCTGGGACGTCTCGAGGATCGCGAAGCTGCCCTCCGCGCCGGTGGAGTAGGTGACCGTGGCGCTCAAGGCCCCGCCGCGCCCTTGCAGCGCAGTGACCTGGGCCGGCAGGCGGTGGCGTTTCGTGACCTTGCCCGTCCTGGCGTCGACCTTGAGCACGTGGTTCCCATGCCCGACGTAGACGTCAAGCCCGGACTGGACCAGGCCGGCCGTCTCGCCCGAGCCGGCGGGGAAGCCCAGCCGCCAGACGACCTCCTCGCCCTGTACCCCTTGCACCTCGCCGCCGGCGAGCCGCGCCGTCGGGTAGGCCTGGATCGGGTCCTGCCGGGGCTCCTCCGCGGCCCGTTCGGGGGCGGTCGTCTCCGGTGTCGCCGTCTCTGGTCCGGCGTCCTCTGTGGTGGGCTGGGTGCCTTGCCCGGTGGCGTCGTCTCCTGCGGCAGGCGGCGTGGTGCCCGCCCCCGTCGCCTGGCCCGCGGCGGCGGGCGCCGAGCCGGACCCGCGCACGCTCACCGTGAACGCCGCATGGATGTCTTGGCCGTCGATGCTGACCCCGTGATCGCCCGGTTCCTCGAGCACGGTGGCGAAGCGGATGGAGCCGTTGGTGTCGGCCTGCACGAGGCTGACTGTCGCCGCGCCCCCGACCGGTCCGACGGCGATGCGGTAGTCGGCCCCGGGCGTGAGGCGGTCGCCACTCACCTCGAGCGTCTGGCCCACCTCGAGGTCGTAAGCGCCGAGGCCGACCACCGGCGCCACCTGCGCTAAGGCGATGCCGAAGGTCAGCACCGAGGCGATGAGTGTCGCCAGGAACGCGCCGACCCGCCGTCGGCCCGCGGGAGACGGCGACGGCGACTTGCCGGCGCGGTTCGATACGGCGCTAGGTCTGGACATGGTCCCAACATTACCGCACCCCCGTAAGCCTCCCTCCGACCGGTGGCGTACGGGTGGCGTCTTTCGCGTCCTACGCGTTGTGCGCGTTGCTATAGTGCTGAGGTGCAGCCCGAGCTGAGCGCCAGACTCGCTCCGCCTCTCACGTCCGACGCCTTGCGCTGGCATGTCGCCGAGGTCGAGCCCGGCGGGGCGCGGGTGCGGCTGGAGCCTTACGCGGCGCGCGAGGCGGTGGCCGAGCGCCTGGACGCTGCCTGCGGCCGCTGGGGCTGGTCGTTCACCCTCGAGCCCATGGGGGCGTCCGCGTTGGTCGCCAACCTCACGGTCGCCGGCGTGACACGCTCCGACGTCGTCGCCGTGCCCGTGGTCGCGGCGGCCGCGCCGCCAGGCGGCGCGTTACCTGAAGGCAGCCCGTACTCGCGCTTGGGAGAGCTCGCCCTGGCGCGTTGTGCTTCTCAGTTCGGCTTGCGGCTGCCGTACGTAGAGGAGGCCCCCGACTACTGGGTCGACTTCGACCCGGAGACCGGCGAGGCGCTGTTCGAGCCGGAGCCCGTGCCCGCTTCCCTTGCGCAAGGCGCGAGCAGGGCGCGGTCGACCGCGTACGTCGGCACGGAGCCGCTCGCGTCGATGAAAGCGGAACCGGGCGCAGACGGAGAGGTGGAGCGGCAGGCCGTGAGCAACCCGAGCGGCCACGATGTCATCGAGCGGCTCGTGGAGCGGCTCAACGACGAGGGACTCGGCAAGGAGGCCGCCAAGCTCGTCGTTCGTTACGGCGGCTACGGTCGTACCCCGGAGGAGTCGCGCGAACTGTACGGGCAGCTGCGGGCCGTCCTCCTGCGGCGGGAGGCGGAGCCGAGATGAGCGTGGGGGCACCGCTGACGCGCGGGGCGGAAGCGTGATCAAGGTCATCGCCATCGGCGACGTGCATGGCCAGTGGCCGGAGCTCTGGCGCGTGCTGCGCGCCGCCTCCGCGGCCACGGCCACGCTGGAGCCGATGCAGGCCGTCATGGAAGGGCGCTACCGCGTCGTCTGCGTCGGCGATCTCGTGCACTACAAAGACGCGCGCGACTACGCCAACGCCGTGGGCGTCGAACCGTACGACCCGTCCGACCCCGACCACCTGCGCCGGGCGTCCAAGGCGCAGATCAGGGAGCTCTACCGCTTCAAGCGGTACGTCGACCAGAGCGAGGGCAACGTCTCGGTCATCATAGGCAACCACGACGAGGCCGCCTTCGACCACCGCTACGAGCTCTCCACGCGCGGGGGGATGAGCCACGTGGAGTTCGACGCCTCGAAGGGCGGCGTCGAGCTGCCAGACGACCTGCGCGCGTGGTTCGCGGCCATGCCGCGTGAGGTCGTGTTCCACGGCGTGCAGTTCGCCCACGCCGGGCCGCTGCCGGGCATGCAGGTCTTCGACGACTTCTTCTATCACGACCCCGACACGAAGTCGTGGTGGTTCAACAAGCCGGAGCTCGTCAAGCAGGCGGGGCATCGTTTCGGGGTGTACGGGCACACGGTCATGAAGGACGGCGTCTACGTCGACAAGGAGAACGGCTTCGCCATGGTCGACGCCCTCGGCAAGCTCCAGTTCCTGGAGCTGCTCCTGGACGACGACCGGCTCGACCTCAGCGTGATAGCCCTCGCGGCTTCGCAACCTTGACGAGCCCGCGCACGGCCCCGCGCGCCGGCGCCGAGGCCCCGCGCGCCGGCCCCGACGCGCCCCGCCGGTTCCCGGCCTAGAGCGAGTAGCCGCCGCGCGCGTCGTCGCGGACGAGCTCGCCGTTGCGGAGCACCAGCGTGCGGCGCTTGTAGCTGTCCACGAGGTCGCGGGCGTGCGTCGCGAGCAGGATGGTCGTGCCGCGCAGGTTGATGTCGTCGAGGAGCTCCATGATCTCGAGCGCGGTGTCGGGGTCCAGGTTGCCCGTCGGCTCGTCCGCCAGCAGGAGCGGGGCGTCGGTCACCATCGCCCTCGCGATGGCGACCCGCTGCTGCTCGCCGAGGCTCAGCTCGATCGGGTAGGCCTTGCGCTTATGCGCCAGCCCCACCTGCCGGAGGACGGCCATGGCGCGCTGCTCGTGGTTGCCGCGTGCCGCGACGGCCCGCAGCGTGAACGTCAGGTTCTCGAAGGCGGACAGGTGGCCGAGCAGGCGGTGGTCCTGGAAGATCATGCCGATGTGGCGCCGCAGCATGGGCAGACGCGAGTCCGGGACGCGCGCGACGTCCTGCCCGGCGACCGCGACGGTTCCCTCGGTGGCGACGATCCTGCGCAGCATGAGCGCCAGCATGGTGGACTTGCCGGCGCCGGAGTGGCCCGTCACGTAGACGAACTCGCCCTTGGCGATGTGGAAGTCGACGTCCTTGAGGGCGTGCGTATGCGTGCGGGGGTAGGTCTTGGTGACGTGCCTGAACTCGACCATGCCGGAGGAGACGGGCGCGGCGCCGCGAGCGCCGGAGCCGCGGGTGCCTGGCGCGGGTCTCACGACGACGCCTCGGACGCGTTCGTGTCGCGCGCGACCCGTCCGGGCCTCATAAGGACGCCCCCAACGCGTCCATCAGGACCTGGAAGGCGGCCTCGTGGTCGATGTTCGTCAGCACCGTCGCGTTGGGCGGCAGCACGCGTGGGCCCGTGCGCCTGTCGACGACGGTCATCCCGCGGGTGAGCTCGCCGGCGCACTCGACCGCCACGTGCCTTGGCTCGGACGCGAAGAGGTGCGGGTCCGTCACGGCGAGGACCGAGCACGGGTCGTGGAGCGGCCCTAGCGCCGGACCGCCGTACGAGCGGGCGTACGCCGCCGCGAAGTAGTCGAGCAGGTCGGCGCTGAAGAGCGCCGTCCGCGTGCCGAGCGCCCGGATCTGTGCGATGCGCCCCCGGTCCATGACGAACTGATGGGTCAGGTCGAGACCGGCGAGGACGACGTTGGCGCCGGCCTCCAGCACGAGCTGCGCCGCTTCGGGGTCGGCCCAGACGTTGAACTCGGCAGCAGCAGTGACGTTGCCGGGGCCCCACGTGCCGCCCATGACGCTGATGCCGGCGAGGCGCTGGGCGAGCCCCGGCTCGAGGAGCAGGGCGAGTGCGACGTTCGTAAGCGGGCCGACGGCCACGACCCACAGCCCGGCGTGCTTCTCCGCCGCGTCCAGGAGGGCGCGCACGGCGGGCACCCCGCTCGCCTTCCTCGTCAGGGCCGGGATCGCCGGGCCGTCGAGGCCGGACTCACCGTGGATGTACTCGGCGTGCTGCGCCGGTCGCACGAGCGGTCTGGCAGCGCCCCTATGCACCGGCGTGGTGAGGCCGGCGACCTGGCAGGCCGTGAGGCCGTTGCGTTCCGTGAAGGTCAGGGGAGCGTTGCCGCTCACCACGCTGATGCCGATCAGGTCCGACCGCTGGGCCGCCAGGAAGATGGCGATGACGTCGTCATGACCCGGGTCGCAGTCAAGCCAGATGGGTACGGGCACCTGCGCATGATAACGCGGTGCCCGTAAGCGGTCCGGGTAACGGCGCGCCGCCCTAGTTCATCGCTTCCAGCTCGGCCTCGCTCGGCATGACCATGGCGGCCACCACGCGGTCGCCGTCGTCGAGCCGCATCACGGTGACGCCCTGCGTCGAGCGACCGTACGAGCTCACCTGCGCGACCGACGTGCGGATCAGGATGCCGTTCTCGGAGAGCACGAACAGCTCCTCGCTGCCCAGGACGGGGGAGAGCGTGACCATGGCGCCCGTCCGGTCGGAGAGCCGGTGGCCGATGACGCCCTGACCGCCGCGGCCCTGCACGGGGTACTCGGCCAAGGGCGTGCGCTTGCCGAGGCCGCTCTCCGTGACGCTGAGCAGCTCGGCCTGCTCCTTCTGACCCTGCTGGATGACCGCGAGGCTGACGACGGCGTCGCCCCGCTTGAGGCGGATGCCGATGACGCCCTGGGTGGCCCTGCCCGTCTCGCGTGCGTCCTCCTCGGCGAAGCGGATGGCCTGACCGTCGCGCGTGCCGAGCACCACGTCGGCGTTGCCGTCCGTGATGCGCACGGCCACGAGCTCGTCGCCGTCCAGCAGGTTGATGGCTACGAGACCGGCGGCGTTGATGTTGCCGTACTCGCGGATGCGCGTGCGCTTCACGAGACCACCCTTGGTGGCGAAGACGAAGTGGCCGTCCTGGTCGAGGTCCTTGAGGGACAGGACCGTCTGGACGTTCTCGCCCTCTGCCAGCGGGAGGAGGTTGCGGATGTGGCCGCCGCGCGCCGCGCGCTCGGCCTCGGGGAGGTCGTAGATCTTCTCGCGGTAGACGCGGCCGCGGTCGGTGAAGAAGAGGAGGTAGTCGTGGGTGCTGCCCACGAGGAGGATCGAGTTGACGTCGTCCTCCTTAGCCTTCTGCGCCGTCGAGCCGCGCCCGCCCCGCGCCTGGCTGCGGTAGCTCGTCAGGGCCGTGCGCTTGATGTAGCCGCCGCGCGTGAGCGTCACGGCGACGTTCTCCTCCGCGATGAGGTCCTCCTTGCCGATCTCGTCCGTCAGGTCCGTTATGAGCGTGCGGCGCGGGTCGGCGAACTGCTTCTTGACGTCCTGCAGCTCCTTGCGGATGACGCGCCAGAGCTCGGCCGCGTCGTTGAGGATGAGCTCGAGCCTGGCGATCTGCTCCTGCAGCTCGCGGTACTCCTCGTTGATCTTCTCGCGCTCCAGGCCCGTGAGGCGCTGCAGGCGCATGTCGAGCACGGCCTGCGCCTGCGGGTCGGAGAGCCCGAACTCGCGCATGAGCGCCGCCTTGGCCTCCGGCCCGTCCTTCGAGGCCCGGATGAGCGCGATGACGGCGTCGAGGTTGTCGAGGGCGATGAGGTAGCCCTCGAGGATGTGCGCCCGCTCGCGCGCCCTGCGCAGCTCGAACTCCGAGCGGCGCCTCACGACGATGACGCGGTGGTCGAGGAAGTACCGCAGCATCTCCCTGAGGGAGAGGATGCGCGGCGAGTTGTCTACGATGACGACGTTGTTGACGGCGAACGTCGTCTGGAGCTGCGTGAACTTGTAGAGCTGGTTGAGGACGAGCTCGCCCAGGGCGCCGCGCTTGAGCTCGAAGACGATGCGCATGCCGTGGCGGTCGGACTCGTCGCGGATGTTGCTGATGTCCTCGATCTTCTTGGCGCGCACGAGCTGCGCGACCGTCTGTATGAGCGACGTCTTGTTGACCTGGTACGGGATCTCGGTGACCACGACGGCCGTGCGCTGGTTGTGGTCCTCGATGCGCGCCCGCCCGCGCACGCGGATGCTGCCGCGGCCCGTCTCGAACGCCTGCCTGATCCCGTCGCGGCCGATGATGCCGCCCGTGGGGAAGTCGGGGCCGTGGACGTGGCGCATCAGGCCGGCGGTGTCTATCTCCGGCTCGTCGATCATGGCCACGAGCCCGTCGACGATCTCGCCCAGGTTGTGCGGCGCCATGTTCGTCGCCATGCCGACCGCGATGCCGGCGGCGCCGTTCACGAGCAGGTTCGGTACGGCCGAAGGGAGCACCGTCGGCTCCTGGAGGGTGCCGTCGAAGTTGTCGCGGAAGTCGACGGTCTCCATGTCGATGTCCGCGAGGATGGCCTCGGCGACGCTCGTCATGCGCGCTTCCGTGTAGCGGTAGGCGGCCGGTGGGTCGCCGTCGATCGAGCCGAAGTTCCCCTGCCCGTCAACGAGACGGTAGCGCAGGTTCCAGTCCTGCGCCAGGCGCACCATGGCGTCGTAGATGGCCGAGTCGCCGTGCGGGTGGTACTTGCCGATGACCTCGCCCACGACCCCGGCGCTCTTGATGTGCTTGCGGTTCGACGCCAGGCCCATCTGGTGCATCGCGAACAGGATGCGGCGCTGCACGGGCTTGAGGCCGTCGCGGACGTCGGGCAGCGCCCGCTCCACGATGACCGACATGGCGTAGTTGATGAAACTCGTCTTGATCTCGTCCGTGATCTGGACGGGGACGACTTGACCCTCGTTCAACGCGACCTCCGATGCCGCTTGCTTGCCCCTGACGCGCGCCACGCGTCCAGCCGACGTGCCGCGCCGCCGATGCTCGCGCGGGCACACCACGCCCCGAGCCGTTCGCAAGGATGGGTCGTCGTGGGGAGCCGGCAGGCGGCCTGACGGGAAAGTTTACCATCCGGCACGCCCCCTGCCCGGTTCTGGCGTGAAGGATGGGCGTGGTAGCTTGCCCGCGATGATCGAACGGTATTCCACCCCAGACATGCGGAGCTTGTGGAGCGAGGCCGAGCGCTACCGCGCGTGGCTCGAGGTCGAGCTGGCCGCCACCGAGGCCTGGGAGCGGCTCGGCGAGGTGCCGACCGGCACGACCGCCGAGCTGAGGCGCGCGGCGCAGGCGCGGCCGCTCGACGAGGAGTTCGCCGTCCGCGTAGCGACTTTGGAGGCGGAGACGCGTCACGACATCGTCGCGTTCACCCGCGCGCTCACGGAGCGGCTCGGCGAGGGCGCGCGCTTCGTGCACTACGGCCTGACGAGCACCGACGTCGTCGACACGGCGCAGAACCTCGTTCTCGGTCGCGCCCTCGCCACCGTCCTCGCCGACCTCGCGACCGTCAAGGAGCGGCTCTTCGAGCTCGCGCAGCGTTACCGCCACACGCCGTGCATCGGGCGCACCCACGGCATTCATGCGGAGCCGATGACGTTCGGCCTCAAGTTCCTCAACTTCGCCGCCGCCTTCGGGCGCGACGAGGAGCGCCTGCGCCGCGCCAAGGCCGGCATCGAGGTCGCCATGCTCTCCGGCTCCGTCGGCACCTACGCGCACGTGCCGCCCCAGGTCGAGGCGGCGGTCGCCGCCGCCCTCGGCCTCGCGCCCGATCCGGTCACGAACCAGACGGTGGCGCGCGACCGGCACGCCGAGGTCATGGCGGCGCTCGCGATCCTCGGCACGAGCATCGAGCGCGTGGTCCTGGAGATCCGCCACCTCCAGCGCACCGAGGTCCGCGAGGCACAGGAAGGGTTCGCCCGCGGCCAGACCGGCTCGTCGTCCATGCCGCACAAGAAGAACCCGATCGCCTCGGAGAACCTGACGGGCGTGGCCCGCGTCATGCGCGCCAACCTGCAGGCGGCCCTCGAGAACGTGGCGCTCTGGCACGAGCGCGACATCAGCCACTCGGCCGCGGAGCGCATCATCCTCCCCGACTCCACGACGCTGGCCGTGTACGCCCTCAGGCGCCTGGCCTCCGTCCTGGCCGGCCTCGTCGTCTACCCGGAGCGGATGGGCGAGAACCTGGACGCGCTCAAGGGGCTCGTCTACTCGCAGCGCGTCCTGCACCTCCTCATCGAGGCCGGCATGAGCCGCGAGGCCGCCTACGGCCTCGTGCAGCGCGCGTCGCTGCGCTGCTGGGAGACGGGCGAGCACCTGCGCGACCTGCTAGCCGTCGAGCCGGGACTCCCCTTGAGCCCGACCGAGCTGGCCGCCGCGTTCGACCCTGCCTGGTACCTGCGCTTCGTAGACCGCATCTTCGAGGCGAACGGGCTGTAGCCCCGGACCAGCGGCCTCGGGCGCGGCGGCTCGAGCGCGTGTCGCTCGCCGTCGGCCGGCCGCGCGTCGGCCGCCCCGGCACCCCTGCTATCATCGGCCCGTGAGCGCCCAGAGGACCGAACTGCTGTACGAGGGCAAGGCCAAGAAGGTCTACGCGACCGCCGACCCCGAGCTGCACGTCATCGAGTACAAGGACGACGCCACGGCCTTCAACGCGCAGAAGCGCGGCAGCATCGCGGGCAAGGGCGAGGTGAACGCCGCCGTCGCCACGCGCATCTTCGAGTTCCTGGCCGAGGCCGGGGTGCCGACGCACTTGGAGGCGCTCCTGTCGCCGAGGGAGCAGCTCGTCAAGGCCGTGCGCATCGTGCCGCTCGAGGTCGTCGTGCGCAACCGCGCGGCGGGCTCGTTCGCCAAACGCTACGGCGTGCCCGAGGGCGGCGAGCTCGACCCCGTGGTCGTCGAGTGGTGCTTGAAGGACGACGCGCTCGGCGACCCCATGTTGAACGACGCGGCCGCCGTCGCCCTCGGTATCGTCACGCCGGAGGAGCTCGAGACGCTGTTCGAACTGACGGCCGAGGTGAACGACCTCCTGAAGCCGTTCTTCGCGGCGCGAGGGCTAGACCTCATCGACTTCAAGCTCGAGTTCGGCGTCACCGTAGACGGCGACATCGTGCTGGCCGACGAGATCAGCCCCGACACGTGTCGGCTCTGGGACTCGGCGACCGGCGACAAGCTCGACAAGGACCGCTTCAGGCGCGACCTCGGCGGCGTCGAGGAGGCGTACCAGGAAGTGCGCAGGCGCGTGCTGACGCGCACCGAGCGGGATCCCGAGATCGTCAGGGAGCACGTCGCCGAGCGCGAGGCCTGGGGGCTGGGCGGGGAACACCACGACCACGCGGATGGCGGCGCTCACGATCATCATCACCCGCATGGCGAGGCGGACCGGCACGGTAGTCCGGACCGGCCTGCGAGCGCCGGCGCTAGCGGCCACGCCGCCGGCCGGCGGACCTACAACGCGGTGGTCGACGTCATGCTGCGACGCTCGATCCTCGACCCGCAGGGCAGGGCGGTCGAGGCGACCGTCCGGCGCCTCGGGCACGGCAACGTGCGGGGCTTCAGGGTCGGCAAGCGCATCACCTTCGCCGTCGACGGCGAACGGGCTGCCGTCGAGGCCCAGGTGGCTGCGCTCGCCACGGACCTCCTGTCCAACCCGGTAATGGAGGACGTGCAGGTCGAACTGGAGCCGGCGGCCGGCTGAACCGTGACCGCCTCGGCTGCCGCCACCACGCTCGAGGTCCGGGACGGCCTCAGCCTGTCGCTGAGCCGCTGGCGGCCGGAGGCGTCGGTCGGCGCGCTCGTCATCGTCCACGGTTACGGGGAGCACGCCACCCGGCACCTCGAACTGGCCAGGAGCGCCCAAGAGGTCGGCTACGACGTGTTCGCCCCCGACCTGCGCGGCCACGGTAAGAGCCCGGGCGTGCGCGGTGGCGTCCCCGGGTTCGAGGGGATCATCGCCGACCTGACAGCGGTCTTCGCGCAGGCGCGCGCGGCCAACCCCGGGCTGCCGACCCTGCTCTTCGGCCACTCCATGGGCGGCGCCATCGCGCTGCGCTACGCCCTCGAGCGACCCGCGGAGGTGAACGCGCTCGCCCTCTCGTCGCCGTTCCTGCGCGACGCTGTGGCGCGCCCGGCCTGGCTCCTCGCCGTCTCGGGCGTCCTCGGCAAGGTCCTGCCGAACCTGCCGACGGTGAAGCTCGACCCCGCCCTCATCTCGCGCCACCCGGCCGAGGTGGAGCGCTACCGCGCCGACCCGCTCATCTATCACGGCGGCGTCAGGGCGAACGCCGGCGCCACCCTCACGAGCCAAGGGGCCGAGCTGCTGGCGCGCGCGCCCGGGCTCGCCGTGCCGACGCTCGGGGTCGTCGGCACGGCCGACGGCATCGCGGACCCCGCCGGCGCCAGGGCGTTGGCCGCCGCGAGCGACCGCGTGCGGCTCGAGGAGCTGCCCGGCGGCTTCCACGAGTTGCACCACGACGACCCGGGAACGGGTGTGCCCCAGAAGTTCAAGCGCCTGCTCGTCGAGTGGTTGGAAGCCAACGCAAGGCGCGCTTAGGTCGCGGCGCCGCCGCTAGGCGAGGGCGCCTAGCGGCGGCGGGCGTGCCAACGGGCGGCGAGAGCGCTCTGGAAAGCGAGCGAACCCGCCCTCAGGCGAGCACCCTGATCATCAGGCACTTCAGGTAGCGCCCTTCCGGGAACGCCAGGGGCACCGGATGGTCTTGCGCGTGGCCGTTCTCGGCGACGACCTGGGCGCGCACGCCGGCGGCGCGTGCCGCCTCCGCGACGACCTCCTTGAAGGCGTCGGGCGCGACCTGGGCGGTGCACGACGCCGTGAGGAGGAAGCCGCCCGGCCTGACGAGGCGGAAGGCGTCGCGGTTGAGCTTCAGGTAGGCGCGCTGGGCGCGGCGGCGCTGCGAGCTCGCGTTGGCGAGGGAGGGCGGGTCGAGGACGACGATGTCGTGCGTCGGGCCGGCCTCGGCCCAGACGGGCAGCGACGCGAAGATGTCCGCCACCATGGCGCTGTGCTCGCCGGCCGTGCCGTTGAGGCGCACGTTATCCTCGGCGGCCTCGAGGGCGGACCGCGACACGTCGACGCTGACGACGGACGTAGCCCCGCCTGCCAACGCGTAGACGCTGAAGCCGCCGTGGTAGGCGAAGAGGTTGAGCACGGACTTCCCGGCGGCCAAGCCCCTGACGAGCTGGCGGTTGTCGCGCTGGTCGAGGAACATCCCCGTCTTCTGACCCCGCCACGGGTCCATCTTGAAGCGCAGCCCGTTCTCGGTGACTGTCAGCTCCGGCGGCGGGAGCTCGCCCCAGAGCGCCGTGAGGCCGTGGCTCTGCGGCCCGTCCGCCTCGTCGTCCACCTCGGAGCGCAGCGCCACGCCCTTGAGCTTGAGGCGTGTGCCCACCTCCTTGGCGACCTCGGGCAGCAGCCCGTCGAGGGAGGCCGAGTAGCGCTTCATGATCGCGTAGCGCCCGTACCGGTCGCAGACGATGCCGGGCAGGAAGTCGCCTTCGCCGTAGATGAGGCGGTAGGCGTCCGTCCCGGTGCCCGGCAGGTGCTCGCGCAGCTCCAGGGCCGTCGCCACCCGCGCCCCGAGCCACCCCCGGGCGGGACGCGTGGCGCCGTACAACCGCACGGCGATGGCGCCCTCCCCGTCGTACACCCCGTACGCCGCGCCGCGTCCGGCCTCGACACGCACCCACTCACCGCCACGCAGCGCGTTGGGCGGCACGTGGTTCCGGTACACCCACGGGTGACCCGACCTGACGGCGGCCTCGAGGCCTGGCGCCAGGCGGAGCGTCTTGAGCTCGGCGGTGCTCAAGGTGTTACCCGGTCACGAGACATGCAAGACACGAAGCGGACGCGACCCCTCGCCGGTTCACAGGCCCTCCTCGGCTCGAGCGCAGCGACCGCCGGACCGCGGTCCGGCGGTCGCGCGGTGCGGCGGCGGACGGGGTGACGGAGCGGGTCCGTAGCGCTCGGTCGCGCTCAGTCGCGCGGGGCGAGGACGGACGCCATGCGCTCCAGCGCCTCGTTCAGGATGGCGCGCGACGTGGCGAAGTTCAGGCGCACGAAGCCCGCGCCGCCCTTACCGAAGCTGCTGCCCTCGTTGAGGCCCACCTTGGCCCGTTCGGCCAAGGCCTTGCCGGGCTCCTCGCTGAAGGCCGTCGCCCGCATGTCCAACCAGGCCAGGTACGTGGCCGCCGGCGTGTGCATCCGGACGTTCGGGAGGCGCTCACGCACGAAGCCGACAACGTGGTCGCGGTTGCCCTTGAGGTACGAAACGGTGTCGGCCAACCACGGGCCGCCGTCGCGGTAGGCGGCGAGCGTAGCGGCCATGCCTAGGCTGTTGGGGCTCGGGGCGAGCCCGGAGCCCGCCGCCTTCACCCGCTTCAGGAGGGAGGCGTTGGCGGAGACGGCGAAGGAGATGCGCAGGCCGGGGATGTTGAACGCCTTGGTGGGGCCGTAGAGGGTGAGCGTGCGCTGGGCGGCGGAGTCCGACACGGTGGCGAAGGCTACGTGCTCCCCGTCGAAGAGGAGGTCCGCGTGCAGCTCGTCGGACACGACCCAGAGGTTGTGCCGCTCCGCGAAGTCGGCCAGCTGCGTGAGCTCGGCGCGCGTGAACACCTTGCCGACAGGGTTGTGCGGGCTGCAGAGCATCATGATGCGCGTGGCGGGGGTGACGGCCGCCTCGAGCGCCGCGAAGTCGATCGCGTAACCGTCATCGCCCCGCACCATCTCCACCTCGACGGGCACGCGCCCGACGGTCTCGATGGCGTGCTTGAACGGGGGGTAGAGGGGCGTGAGGAGCAGGACCTCGTCACCCGGCCCCGCCAGGGCCAGCGCCGCGAGACCGAACCCGGCGCTGGTGGAAGACAGCATCTCCACCTGCTCCGGCGGGACGACGAGGCCGTAGCGCGAGCCGAGGCGCTCCACGACGGCCTCACGCAGCCCGGGCGGCCCGTAACGGTCGGGATAGCCGAGGTCGTCTGCGGCTAGGCTCGCCCGGACGGCGTCCTTGATGGGTTCCGCGAGAGGGAAGTCCATCTCGGCCACCCAGAGGGGGAGCACGTCGGCGGGGAAGGCGTGCCACTTGGCGCCGGGGCGGGCCCTGAGCGAGTCGAGGGAGATGTCGTCATAGCGATGGCGCTCCATGCCGGCGAGTCTACCGCTTGCGCCGGTCCTGTCGGCCGACGCCGGGGTCGAGGCGGCAGGGCTAGACTCGTGAGGCGTGCGAGTCTCCGTCAGAGTCCCAGAGTGGGCGTGCCAGCTCGTGTCAGACGACACCGACATGCTGCGTGCCCCCGAGCCGCTCGACCCGGTCGCCACGTCCCACGTCGAGTTCGAGTTCCCGGACGACGCCTACTTCGAGTACGGCTTCGTCGACGCCCAGGGCAAGCTGCGCCCCGACCCCGCCAACCCCGTGCGCGCAGACAACCCGTGGTTCCCGGACGCCAGCGCCCTCAAGGGCCCCGAGTACGCGCCCGATCCGTTCGCGACGCCGGACCGCTCGTTGGAGCGCGGGCGGCTCGAGCGGCTGCGCGTCGTCAGCGCTGCCTTGGACGGTCAGGTGCGGCGCGTGAGCGTCTACACTCCGCTGGGCGGCGAGCGCGCGGAGTTGCCCCTCGTGGTCGTTCAGGACGGCGTCGCCTTCCAGCGACTCGCCGGCGTGCACCTCGCCGCCGAGGCCCTGGCCGCGCGCGGCCAGGCGCGGGCCGCCCGTTTCGCGTTCGTCGAGCCCGTCGACAGACGCGTGGAGTACGGCTTCTCGCGCGCGTACCTGGACTTCCTCCAGGAGGAGCTCGTTCCGAAGCTCGAGGGTGAGAACCCGAGCAGCGGCGAGCGGGTCTGGCTCGGCGTGAGCCTCGGCGGGCTCGTGTCCGCCAACGCCGCCATGGCGCGCCCCGGCGGCGCCGACACGGTGGTGACGCTCTCCGGCGCCTTCCTCGGCACCCCCGAGACGCTGGAGTTCTACGCCACGCGCGACTCCTGGCTCCTCGAGCGCCTGACCGACCCGGCCGTCGGCCTACCGGACAGGTGGTACCAGGAGGTCGGCACCATCGAGTGGCTGACGGACGTGAACAGGCGGATCGCCACCGCGCTCGGCGCGCGCGCCGTCGAGACGGCTTACGTGGAGCGGCACGCCGGTCACAACTGGACGAACTGGCGTAACGGCGTGGCCGCAGCCCTGCGCTTCGCCTTGCGCCCCTAGAGCCTCCCGCGCGCGCCTTGCGCTGGGTAGCATGTGACCAGCGGCGCAAGCCAGCCGCGCCCTCGCACACCACGCGCAGCGCCAGGCTCTCCGCCCCAGGCGAACGGCCGAGCGAGCAGACCACGGAGGCAGCAGGACATGGGACATCGCATCGAGAAGGACACGCTTGGCGAGGTCAAGGTGCCGGAGGAGCGCTACTGGGGCGCGCAGACGCAGCGGTCGCTAGAGAACTTCAAGATCGGCGGCCAGCGCATGCCGCTCGAGCTCATCCGGGCCTTCGCCGTCCTCAAGAAGGCGGCCGCCCAGACGAACGCGGAGCTGACCGACTTCCCGGCCGCCAAGGCGGACCTGATCGCGCGCGTATGCGACGAGATCGGCGCGGGCAAGCTCGACGACGAGTTCCCCCTCGTCGTGTGGCAGACGGGCTCCGGCACGCAGTCGAACATGAACGTCAACGAGGTCGTCGCCAACCGGGCCAGCGAGCTGATGGGCGAGGCGCGCGGGAGCAAGAAGCCCCTCAACCCGAACGACGACGTCAACAAGAGCCAGTCGAGCAACGACACGTTCCCGACCGCCATGCACATCGCGGGCTACAGCGTCATCGCCGAGCGCACCCTGCCGGAGCTGCGCGCGCTGCAGGCGGCGCTCGAGGCGAAGGCGCGCGAGTTCGCCCACCTCGTCAAGATCGGCCGCACGCACCTCATGGACGCGACCCCGCTAACCCTCGGCCAGGAGTTCGGCGGCTACGCCACACAGGTACGCAAGAGCATCGAGGCCGTCGAGAACGCGCAGGAGCACCTGGCCGAGCTCGCCCTCGGCGGCACGGCCGTCGGCACTGGGCTCAACACCCCTCCGGGCTTCGCCGTGAAGGTGGCCGAACGGATCGCCGAGCTGACCGGGCTGCCCTTCAGGACGGCGGACGACAAGTTCGAGGCGCTCTCGGCGCACGACGCCGTCGTCGAGGCCTCCGGCGCCCTCAAGCGCACGGCCGTCGCCCTCTTCGCCATCGCGAACAACGTGCGCCTCCTCGGCTCGGGGCCGCGCTGCGGGATCGGCGAGCTGCGCCTGCCGGAGAACGAGCCCGGCTCGAGCATCATGCCGGGCAAGGTGAACCCGACCCAGGCCGAGGCCATGACGATGGTCTGCGCCCAGGTGATCGGCAACGACGCCGCCGTCAGCGTGGCCGGCACGCACGGCCACTTCCAGCTGAACGTCTTCAAGCCGGTGATGATCTACAACCTGCTCATGTCGGCGAACCTGCTGGCGGACGCCTGCAACAGCTTCCGCGTCCACTGCGTGGACGGCATCGAGGCCGACGAGCGGCGCATCCGCATGCACCTCGACAACTCGCTGATGCTCGTCACGGCCCTCAACACGCGCATCGGCTACTACAAGGCCGCCGAGATCGCGCAGAAGGCGCACCGCGACGGCTCGACTCTCAAGGAGGCCGCCGTCGCCCTCGGCTACCTCACGGCGGCCGAGTTCGACGAGACCGTCGTGCCGGAGAAGATGGTCGGCTGAGGGGCTTCGCCCTAGCCGCTGGGCCCGTCAGTCGCCGCGGTCTCAGCGCCGGTTGTCGATGACCTCGGCGTCGTCGGGCAGGCGCCGCACCTCTTCCGGGTCGAGCCCCTGGTCGATCACGAGGTCGTTCGCGTTCAGCTCGGCCATGACGCGGCCGTCAGCCTCCATGAAGACGAGCTGGCGCGGGAGCCAGTCCGACGAGAAGACGCGGGCGATCACGTCTAGGATCAGCGCCTCGGGGTCCTTGTTCTTGAACTCGATCACGTAGACGTCGCCGTCGGCGCCCTGCTCGACGTCCGCGATGGTCGCCACGTAGCCGGCGAAGATGGCGCCGAGGTCGAAGGAGATCTCCGCGCTGGCGCCGTCCTCGCCCTTCGGTAGGAGGCCGCCGAGAGCGTCGGGGTCGTCGGCGTCGAACACCATCACCTGGTTCGTCAGGAACGTGTAGTTGTACACGGCCGGACCGTCGAGGACGATCTCGTTGTCCGCGAGCGCGTCCGGCTGGATGATGTAAGCGCTCGCGAGACCGGCCGGCGGCACCACCTGGATCTCGATCTCGAGCGCGATGATCGTGCCGTCCGTGTCGACGAGCTTGCCTTCCAACAGGAAGGAGGCGTCCCGCAGGTCGCGCGCCGCGGTCGTGACGTTGTCGAGCACGGTGTCGACATCCAACGCCTGCGCGGCGGCGGACGGCGCGATCAGGGCGGCACATAGGGTCATGGCGCCGAGGACGGCGGAGAAGCTGCGTCTGGTACGTGGCGCGAGGTGGGGGCTCGTCTGCTTGGGCATGGCTGAATGTTATCCGTCTCACACCCGGCGCTCCATGAAGGCCGCTTTAAGCTGCCCATCATGCCGCCGATGACCCCGGTGCTACTCTTTCGCCTGAAAGGGGGCAGGTCATGAAGAGACTCTTCGGAGCCATCCTGCTGCTCATCCTCGCACCGATCGTGCTCGCCCAAGGCATCGTCGTGAGCCCGCAAGCCATCGTCGTCAACCCGCTTCCCAGCTTCGGTGTCCAGGTCTGGCTGGACCGCGACACCTCGGGCGACGCCAGCCCCGTCTACCAGATCGGGGAGGAAGTCAGGATCAGCGCGCGCGTGGACCAGGCCGCCTGGGTCTACATCTTCGACGTCCGCCCGAACGGCGACGTGACCCAGATCTTCCCGAACCGCTACGACGACAACAACTACCTGGCGGCGGGCGAGACCAAGACCCTGCCCCCGGGCAACGCCCGTTACGTCTTCAACATCGCCGCCCCCCGCGGGCTGTCGAAGGTCATCGCCGTGGCCAGCAAGACGCAGCTCGACACGTCGACCCTCGCCCGCTTCCAGCGCGAGAGCGACATCTTCGCCCAGAGCATCATCGGCGAGCAGGGCTTCGCCCAGAGCTTCGCCATCGTCGTCAGGCCGATCCCCCAGCAGGACTGGGTGACGGACACGGCCCTGTACTACGTCGGCGACCGCCCGGCGCAGGCCGAGTACGGCACCATCGAGCTCCGCTCCAGCCCTAGCAGGGCCTCCGTATACGTCGACGGCGAGTTCGTCGGCTACACACCCATGCGTTTCGGTGCCCGCGCCGGCAGCCACAACGTGCGCGTCGAGTCCGACGGCTACGAGCCGTACACCGAGTCCTTCAACCTGCGTGGCGGCGAGACCAAGACGGTGAATGCCCAGCTCCAGCAGGTCCAGCGCTCCGGCACGATCTCGTTCACGAGCTCGCCAAGCGGCGCCGACGTCTACGTCGACGGCCGCTACGTCGGCACCACTCCGACCGGCCAGCTCCGCTTCGAGCCCGGCACGTACACGGCCCGTTTCGAGCGCGATGGCTACCAGTCCACGAGCGTGCAGTTCACGGTCCGCCGCGGCGAGGACCGCACTGTCGACGGCCGCCTAGCGGCGCTAACCTCGTCCGTGGTCGTGCGCGGCAACATCGGCGGCGCCCTCGTGTTCATCGACGGCCGCCAGGTCGGCACCCTGCCCAACGGCTCGGGCCGCCTGCAGATCAACGACGTGGCCCCCGGCAGGCACGAGCTCGTCCTGATCGCGCCCGGCTACGCGACCTACGTGACGACCTTCGACGTCAGCGCCGGCCGCGACACCGAGTTGAACGTCCGCCAGTCGCGCTTCTAGGCGCCAAGCCCCCAAGGAGAACCGACAGCCCCGCCGCGGCACGACGCGGCGGGGCGTTCTCATGGCTCGCGCGCCTTCGCCAGACGGCACGGGAGCACGCTGGTCGGCGCCCGGATGAGCCGGTGCGCCTGGCGGGCCGCGCGGGTACGGTCGCGTTACAATCCGCGTATATGCGTGACGCGAACACGCTCGTCGCCGTCGTCCTCGCCGGCGGTGGGCACCGCGACCGCCTGGCGCGCGCCGTCGGGGTGGAGTCCAAGGCGCACGTGCCCTTGGGTGGCGTGCCGCTGGGCGAGTACGTCCTCGCGGCGTTGCGCGCGGCCGCCTGCGTAGGCAGGACGGTGTACGTCGGCGACCCGGCGGGGAGCTTCTCCGGTCTCTACGACGTGCGGGTGCCGGCGGGCGAGCGGCTCGTCGACTCGCTGGCGCTCGGCGCCGGGGCCGCGCTCGCCCAACCGGGCGACCCGCGGTGGCTGCTCGTCGTCACGGCGGACGTCCCCTGGCTCACCGGGGCCGCCATCGAGCGGTTCGTGGCCGGCGCCAAGGCCCTCGTGGATCGAGACGGCGCGCCCGCGCGCCTCGTGTACCCGGTCGTCACCGAGGCGGACGCGCGCGCGCAGTTCCCGCAGCAGGACCGCACCTACGCGGCCCTGGCCGACGGGCGTTTCACCGGCGGCAACCTGGCGCTGCTCCGTGCCGACGCCGTACCGGCCCTCCTGCCGCTCATGGAGCGGGCGTACCGCAACCGCAAGAACCCCCTGGCCCTCGCGCGCCTCGTCGGCCTCGGCACGCTCCTCAGGCTCCTACTCGGGCGCGCGTCGGTACCGCAGCTCGAGCGCCGCGTCAGCGACCTGCTCGGCGCCCCCGCGCGCGCCCTGATCAGCCACGACGCCTGCCTGGCCGCCGACGTCGACCGCCTGGAACACCTGCCAGGCACCCTTGCCGCGGACCTGCCTCACCTCACCGCGCCGGTAGACCTGGCCCGGCGGACCTAGCCATCGGGAGAGACCCTTGAGACGACCAGCCCAGCTCCGCATCGCCGCCCTCCTCGGCGCGTCCTCGGCAGTCGCGTTCGCGCTGCTGCTCGCCCTCCTCGTGCATTGGGCCTTGGGGCGCGCGGGGCGCCTCGGCTACTCCGACTTCAACCTCGCCGGCCTCGTCGAGGGCGTCGTCTTCGTCCTCACGTACTCCGGTGCGCTCATCTACGTGCGCAGCGCGCTGCGTCTGCCCAGCCCAACGCTCCTGAGCTTCGGCCTCAGCGTCCCACCGACCACCGGGCGCTCGGCTGCCAAGGTGCCCGTCGTCGACGCGGCGCAGGTGCCGAGCTCCATGCTCGAGAACCGGATCGTCATCGTGCAGGAAGGCGGTGTCCCCATCGGCATAACGGGCCTGCACCACGACCGCATCACCTCGTGGGAGGAGCTCGTCAAGGTCGAGGAGGACATGGTCGTCACGGACCTGCGCCGCGTCCTCGCCCACGAGCAGTTGGCCGTGATCGTGGCCGGCTCCGAGGTGCGGGGGATCGTCACCCAGGAGATGTACTTAGCGGGGCTCTGGGGGAGCGTGCGGTAAGCCTTACGCTCGTAGCCGGTGAGCCAAGGGGATCAGGCAGCCAGCGCCGGAGCCGAGGGGACGAGGACGACCCGCGGGCCCGGGCGATCCGGCACGCTGGTGGGCTGAGCCCCACCCGCAGCTCTGGTCACAGCGAGCTAGCGAGCGGCAGGTACGGCTCGGCGTCCGCCCGCAGGGGGTGCTCGGGCACACGACCGTATGCCAGGCGCATGGCGCCCGCCAACGCGATCATCGCGCCGTTGTCAGTCGCCAGTGCCGGTGGCGGGAACGAGACGTCGACGCCGGCCGCCGCGAACTCGCGGCGCAGCCTGGTGTTCGCGGCCACCCCGCCGGCGACCACCAGGCGCGAGAGCCCGGTCCGTGCCAGCGCCCGCAACGTGACGCTCACGAGCGACCCGACCACCACGCGTTCGAACGAGGCCGCTACGTCAGCCGGCTCGAGCCCGGGGTCGCGCTCCAGCAGGAGCGCCACCGCCGTCTTCAGGCCGCTGAAGGAGAACTCCAGGCCCTTGTCGCCCTGCATGGGGAAAGGGAGCGCCACCGCCGTGTCGTTCCCGGAGGCCGCCAGGCGCGCCAGCGCCGCTCCGCCGGGGTAGCCGAGGCCGAGGAGGCGCGCTACCTTGTCGAACGCCTCGCCCGCGGCGTCGTCGCGGCTGCGCCCGAGCTCCTCGACGTCGTCCCAGCCGCGCACGGCGAAGAGGGCCGTATGACCGCCCGAGGCGAGCAGCGCGACGAACGGGGGCTCGGTGCCGGCGGCCGCGAGGTGCCCCTCGAGGTGGTGGACGGGCACGAACGGCACGTTCAAGCCCCACGCGAGCGCCTTGCCGTAGCCGAGCCCGACGAGGAGGGCGCCGACCAGCCCGGGGCCGCGCGTCGCCGCGACGGCGTCCAGGTCCGCGAGCTCGACTCCGGCTTGCGCCAGCGCGCGGCTCACCACGTCGTCGATGACCTCGAGGTGCTCACGGCTCGCGAGCTCGGGCATCACTCCGCCGAAGCGGGCGTGCAGGGCCGTCTGCGACTCGACGGCGTTCGCTATGACTTCGCTCCCTCGGGCGATCCCGACGCCAGTGTCGTCGCACGACGTGTCGATGCCGAGGACGAGCGGCCGCTTCGCCGCCGAACCGTCGCCCGGCACGTCCGCGCGTCGCTCGCCGCTCGCCGCCCCCGCGCTCAGAAGCGCTCCACCGTGTAGCCGCCCGCCGTCGCCAACTCGAGCACCTCGCCGCTGGTGCCGACGAAGCGCCCGAGCGCCTCCTTGCAGGCTGCGACACCGTCCGCGTCGGTCACGGCCCCGACAGTCGGGCCTGCCCCCGACAGGAAGGCCGCGTAGGCGCCGGCCGCTGAGAGGTCGGCCAGGGCCGTAGCGAAGCCCGGCACGAGGTGGGCCCGGTAAGGTTGGTGGAGGACGTCGAGCGAGGCCGCGCGCAGTAGCTCGGGGCGCGCCTGGGCGACGGCAGCGACCCAGAGGGCGGACCGGGAGGCCGTGAGCACGGCGGCGCGCCTGCTGTACTCGTCCGGGAGCGCCGAGCGCGCCTCGGAGGTGGCCAGCTCGAACGGCGGCACCCCGAAGAGGAGCCGCCACCCGGGCGGCATGGTGAGCGCCGCCGCCAGGAAGTTGCCGTCGGCGCCTGCAGCAGCGACGGTGAAGCCTCCGAACACGCATGGGCCGACGTTGTCAGGATGGCCCTCGAGCGCGGCCGTGAGGTCGAACACGCCGTGCCTGCCCAGCTTGCCGCCCGTGACGGCGTCGGCAAGCGCGGCGCCGGCGACCAGGGCAGCCGACGAGGAGCCGAGCCCGCGCGCCAACGGTATCGGGTTGTCTGCCGTGATGGCGACGGGCGGAGCCGCCAGCCCCAGGTGCTCGTGGACGGCGCGGAAGCCGCGGTGGATGAGGTTGTCCGGCGTGCTGGGAACGCCGCCCCCGTCAGGGCCTTCGCCGCCGCCCCGTCCGCGGTACACGAACACGTCGGTCTCGGAGGGCTCGAGCGTGACCTCGAGGTGAAGGTCGAGCGCCAGGCCGAGGGTGTCGAAGCCCGGCCCGAGGTTGGCGCTGCTGGCCGGGACGTGCGCACGAAGCATGTGGGGAACGCTACCACCTGACGCGCCGGGGTGTGGTCCGCCGTTGGCGGCCATGCTCGCCCCCGCGCGCCCAACGTGGTCGTCAGTTACCGGCTGCGACCGGCTCTGCCGCTCCCCGAACGGTGATGGCCTCGCGGTGGCAGCTTTCGTACGCCCGCGCGTAAGCGCGGTGGCCGGCGTCAGCGCAACCCGGCGAGGGCGTCGGGCAGGCCCTCGGCGACGTCGCTCGCCACGAGGCCGATGCCGTGCCGCCGCGCCGCGACCTCGCCCGCGACGCCGTGCAACCAGACGGCCGCGCACGCGCGCTCGAACGCTTCTTCGCGCCCACCGGCCGGCGCGAGCACGGCACCGAGGACCCCGGCCAGCACGTCGCCCGTGCCGCCCGCCGCCATCCCCGGGTGGCCGCGTTCGGAGACGGCGAGCCGACCGTCGGGCGCCGCGATCACCGTGGTGGCGCCCTTCAGGACGACCACGGCGCCGTACCGCGCGGCCACGTCGTTAGCGGCGGCCAACGGGTCGTCCGTGACGACCGCGGTGGTCGTGCCGAGGAGGGCGGCGGCCTCGCCGGTGTGTGGGGTCAGCACCGCAGCGCCAGGCCGCTCGCGGGACGCGGGCGCGGTGCCCGCGTGCGAGGCGGCGGTCCCGAGGGCGATCGTTCCGGCGGCGAGCGCTCCCAGCGCGGCGGCGTCCAGCACGACCGGGCCCGGGGCGAGGGTCAGCAGTTCGGGCAGGTGGGGGAGGAACTCCTCGGCGAGGCCCGGTCCGATGACCAGGGCGGCGGCGCGCTTCGGCTCGATCAGCCCCGCTACCGCGTCGGGCACGGTGCCGGCCGGCACCCCCATGGTCTCGCCCCTGGCCCTGCCTGCCTCGGCCCGCTCGAAGATCGTCTCCGGCCAGGCCGACGGGTGGCGTTCCGGGCCTACGAGGGTGACGAGGCCGGCGCCGGCCCGCCAGGCGCCGCGGCACGCCAGCTCGGCAGCTCCGGCGTAACGCCCGGACCCGGCCACGACTGTGACGGTGCCGGCCGTGTACTTGTTAGCGGAGCGCTCTCTAGCGGGCAGCCACGCCCTCACGGCTTCCGCGTCCAGGAGAGCGATGCCGCCCACCTGGGCCAGCACCGCGCTAGGCATGCCGATGGGCGCGAGGACCCGGACGCCGTAGTGGCGGCTCGTCGCCGGGAACGCGCCCCCCACCTTGCGTCCGGCCAGTTCCACGGTGACGTCCGCCGTCACGTGCGGCCCGGTCGCCCGCGGGGTGTCGGTAGGCAGGCCGCTGGGGACGTCGATGGCCACGACGGGCGCTCCGAGCCCTGAGAGAGCGCTCAGCAGCCCGCCCAGCCAGCCGTCCGCCGACCGGTCGAGGCCGCTGCCGAGGAGGGCGTCGACGATGACCGTGCGCTCGGCCACCAGCCGGCGCACGTCCTCCACGCCGGTAAGCGGGGCGGTCACCGCGCCGCTTACCAGGAGGGCCGTGCGGGCGCGCGCCGCGTCCGTCCGGTTGGGTTCGGGGCTCAGCTCGAGTACCTTGACGTCGAGGCCCGCCGCGCGCAACTTCCTGGCGCAGACGTAGCCGTCGCCGCCGTTGTTGCCCTTGCCGCAGAGGATCACGGCCCTGCGGGTGCCGGGGTAGCGGCGCAGCACCTCGCGCGCCACCGCCGCGCCGGCGTTCTCCATGAGCGTCTCGCCGCTCACTCCGGCCGCGGCCGCGCGCTCGTCGGCTTCCCGCATCTCGGCCGCGTGGTAGAGCTTCACGAGCTCGCCGGTCGGTCCCGCTAGATGAGCGCCCGGTCGATGCGCGCCAGCACGTCGTCGGTCAGGCTCAGCTTGGCGGCACCGACGTTCTCCTCGAGCTGCTCGACGCGGGTGGCGCCCGTGATGACGGAGGCCACGTTCGAGTTGCGCAGGATCCAGGCGAGGGCCAGCTGACCACGCGTCACGCCCAGGTCGTCGGCCACGTCCTTGAGGGCGCGCACGCGGGCGGCGTTCTCGTCGTTGAAGAACCGCTCCTTGAAGCTCTCGAACTCCGCGAAGCGCGAGCCGGCCGGTACGCCGCCGTCGTACTTGCCGGTGAGCATGCCCTGCGCCAACGGGCTGAAGACGACCACGCCCACGCCCTTGGCGCTCGTGACCGGCAAGACCTCGTTCTCGGCGCGCTCGCGGCGCAGCATGGAGTACTCGGCCTGCTCGACGACGGGCGCGACGAGGCCGTTCGCCTTCGCGAAGGTGACAGCCTCCGCGATCTGGGCGGCCGACCACATGCTCGTGCCCCAGTAGTGCGTGCGGCCGGAGCGCACGACGTCGGAGAACGCCTCCACGGTCTCCTCGAGCGTCGTCTCCGGGTCGTAGCGGTGCGCGAAGTAGATGTCGAGGTAGTCGAGGCCGAGGCGGTCGAGGCTGCGGTCGATCGACTCCAGGATGTGCTTGCGGCTCAGGCCGCGGTCGTTGACGTCGTCGGACATCTTCCCGAACACCTTGCTGGCCACCACGAGGTGGTGGCGCGGGGCGGCGGCGGTCAGGGCGGGGCCCATGACCTCCTCGCACTTGCCGTTCGCGTAGACGTCGGCCGTGTCGAAGTAGTTGACCCCGAGCTCGACGGCGCGCTCGATCAGGCGGGTCACGCGGTCCTGCTCGGCGACCGTCTGTCCGTAAGTCGTCCAGCCGCCCAAGCTCACCGTGCTCAGCTTGAGGCCGCTGCTGCCAAGCCTGCGGTAGGTCATCTCGTTAGCCATGCCGCTAGGCTAACCCCTCCGCGGCGCCGTGAGCACGGTAGGTGCTGCCGGTCCGGCGTAAGGGCGCGGTCGTGGCGGCGCCCTTACGACCGTCGGTCGCCCCGGCGGTGTCAGCGCTTCCCGAAGGAGTGGTCGAGCATCGGACCGAGCGGCCTGCCGCCCAGCAAGTGCATGTGCAGGTGGTAGACCTCTTGGCCCCCATGGTCCTTGCAGTTCACGATCAGGCGGTAGCCTTCGCCCAAGCCTTCCCGTTCGGCTATCTTGCGCGCCGCCGTGAACATCCGGCCTAGCGCCGCCTCGTGCTCGGTCTCGGCGTCGGCTGCCGTCGGGACGACGGCGTTGGGCACGATGAGCACGTGCACCGGGGCCTGCGGGTGGATGTCGCGGAACGCGGTGACGAGGTCGTCCTGGTAGACGATGTCGGCCGGGATCTCGCGGCGCACGATCTTGGCGAAGAGCGTGTCCTGGGTCATGACCAAGTGTACGCGGGCCGCCAGGGAAGCCGCGCGGTGGCCGGACGCGCGCAACGGTTTGCGGTCGCGGGCCCCTTGCCACGGTGCCGGCAAGGCGACCGGCGAGGCTCGTGACGCCGACGAGCGGCCCCGCGAGGGGCGCTCAGGCCGCCTTCAGCTCGCTCATGGTGAAGAGCGCATGGAGCGCCACGCCCTCGGCCGCCAGCGCCCCGCCGCCGCCCGCCTCGCGGTCGATCACGCATAGCGCCGTCTCGACGGTGGCTCCCGCGCCGCGCAGGTCGCGGGTCGAGAGCACGACCTGGCCGCCGGAGGTGACCACGTCCTCGATCAGGAGCAGGCGCCTGCCCGCCACCTCGCCCCCCTCGGCGAAGCGCATGGTGCCGTACTCCTTGGCCTTCTTGCGCACGAACAAGGTCGGGATGCCCGTCACTTGCGAGAGCATGACGGCCAGCGGCACGCCGCCGAGCTCGAGCCCAGCAAGGGCGTCGACGCCGGCCGGCACGAGCGGTGCGAGCGCCTCGGCGATGGCGCGCAGCAGCCGCGGGTCAGACTCGAACATGTACTTGTCGAAGTACTCGGTGCTCGTCGCGCCGGAGCGCAAGCGGAACTGGCCGTGGACGAGGGAGCGATCGGTGATGGCGCGGGCGAGGGCTTGGCGCTGCATGCCGCGATGTTACCCGCTGGGCGCGTCGCACGGCCGGCCGCGATGCGCGGGTCGCGCGTAGGCCATCAGGCTTGCACCCTACCCTGGCGACCTCGTGACGTTCGGCCTACCGGCCGGCTCGCAGGTGGGGCTGTTGACTGGCTCCGCGTCGGCGACTACACTCTAGATGCTTTTGCGACTCATTCGCAAACAAGAGAGTGAGAGGCCCGAATGACCGACGACAAACGCACCTCCGGACCCCGGACGCAAGGGAGTGGACCGGCGGCCTCGGCCGGCCGCCTGCCCGTGACGGTCCTCTCAGGCTTCCTCGGGGCGGGCAAGACGACGCTCCTAAACCACGTGCTCAACAACCGCGAGGGGCGGCGGGTCGCGGTCATAGTCAACGACATGAGCGAGGTGAACATCGACGCCGACCTCGTCTCCCGCGACGGGGCGGCCCTCTCGCGCACGGAGGAGACGCTCGTCGAGATGACCAACGGCTGCATCTGCTGCACGCTGCGCGACGACCTCCTCGTCGAGGTGTCGCGCCTCGCGCGCGAGCGGCGCTTCGACTACCTGCTCATCGAGTCGACCGGCATCAGCGAGCCCCTGCCCGTCGCGCAGACGTTCGTGTTCGAGGACGAGACTGGCAGCAGCCTCAGCCGGGTGGCGCGGCTCGACACGATGGTGACCGTCGTCGACGCCAACGCCTTCCTGACGGACTTCTACGGGTTCGACGGCATCGGCGAGCGAGGCGAGAGCCTCGGCGCGGACGACGAGCGCACGGTCACCGACCTGTTGACCGACCAGGTAGAGTTCTGCGACGTCATCGTCCTCAACAAGTGCGACCTCGTCCCCGCCGACGAGCTGCGCCAGGTGGAGGCGCGGCTGCGCGCGCTCAACCCCGGCGCCGAGATCGTGAGGGCCGACCACGGCAAGGTCCCCCTGGACAAGGTCCTCGACACCGGCCTCTTCGATCTCGAGACCGCCGCCACGTCGGCGGCCTGGATCAAGGAGCTGGAAGGGGTCCACGTGCCGGAGACCGAGGAGTACGGGGTCCGTTCGTTCGTCTACCGCGAGCGCAGGCCGTTCCACCCGCAGCGCCTGGACGAGTTGCTGGACAGCGAGGCCTTCGCCGACGTCGTGCGCGCCAAGGGCCTCCTGTGGGTGGCCACCAGGCCCGCTTACGTCGGCCTCCTGTCGTTGGCCGGGCGCACCATCACCCTCGACCCCCTCGGGACGTGGTGGGCCACCGCGCCCGAGGCGAGCTGGGGAGTGGAGGAGAGCGACAAGGCCGCCATCAAGGCCAACTGGCACCCCGAATGGGGCGACCGCAAGCACGAGCTCGTGTTCATCGGCATCGGCATGGACGAGCGGGCCATCCGCGCCGACCTCGACGCGGCGCTAGTCACGGAAGACGAGGCCGCGGCCGGCGTGGCGGCGTGGTCCACCTTCCCCGACCCGCTGCCTGCCTGGGAATGAGCCCGGCCGCTCACGCGTGCGCCGCGCTCGGGCCGGACCTGTGCGGAGGCGGGTGGCCTATGCTAGACTCGCTTGCTCGTAAGCGGGGCGCTTGGGTCGCGCCGCACCGTCACTCATGCTCTACCGGGGTCTTCCAACCCCGTAGCAACGGAGGAAGCAATGCCGCGCGTCTGTGCCGTAACTGGGAAGCGCACCCAGAGCACCACCACCAGCATCCGCAAGGGCTCCGCCAAGCGCAAGGGCGGCGTCGGCCTCAAGCAGGTCGGCGTGCACAAGCGCACCCTCAAGCCGAACCTGCAGAAGCGCACCGTCTGGGTGGACGGCCGCCCCATGCGCGTCTGGCTGAGCGCCAAGGCCATCCGTCAGCTCGACCCGACCGTGTTCGTCAACCCGAACAAGCCGGCCTGAGAACCGCAGCACGCATGACCGGCGCGGCACCGCTCCACCAGGGCGGTGCCGTTTGCGTTCGGCTGTCCGGGGTGACCGTGCGCTTCGGGGACTTCGAGGTCCTCAAGGGCGTGTCGTTCGACCTGCCGGCCGGCGCCTCGTTGGCCGTAGTCGGTCCGAACGGGGCCGGTAAGTCGACGTTGGTCAAGGTCATCCTGGGCCTCGTCGCGCCGCTCGAGGGCACGGTCGCCGTGTTCGGCGAGCAGCCGGGGGCCAACCCGGGGCGCGTCGGGTACGTGCCCCAGCTGAAGACGTTCGACCGCACCTTCCCGGCCACGGCTCTGGAGCTGGTGGCGACTGGGTTGCGCCGGGAGTGGCCCGGCCGTGTGCACGCCGGCGAGCGCGAGCAGGCGCTCGCGGCCCTGCGCCGCGTGGGAGCCGAGCAGCTCGCCACTAGGCCGCTCGCGCGCCTCTCCGGCGGCGAGCTGCAGCGCGCCTACCTGGCCCGCGCCTTCGTGCGGCGCCCCGAGCTCGTGCTCCTCGACGAGCCCGCCACGGGCGTCGACTACCTGGCCGAGCGCGACATCTACGACCTCCTCGAGGAGTACCAGGCCGACAGCGGGGCCGGCGTCGTGATGGTGACCCACGACCTCACGGCCGCCCGCTACCACGCCGACCGAGTGCTGGTCCTGAACCGCACGGCGCGCGGCTTCGGCCTGCCCGAGGACGTCCTATGCGACGAGTGCCTGGAGGACGCGTTCGGCCACAAGCACCACGGGCACGGGCCGAGGGTGTGAGCGCGCCGGCACCGCGGCGGTCTTCGCGAGCCGGGGGCCGCTTGAGGACGCTGTCCGCGCTGGACGGCGAGCGCGCATGAGCCTGGTGGAGGCCCTCGCGCTGCCGTTCTTCCAGCGCGCCGTACTCGCCGGGCTCGCCATCGCCGTGATGTCTGGCGTTCTCGGGGTCTTCGTCGTGCAAAGGCGCCTGTCGTTCCTCGGCGACGGCCTCGCCCACGCCGCCTTCGGCGGCATGGGCATCGGCGCGTTCGTGATCGTCACGACCGGCCTGATCGGTTCGAGCATTGCGCTCCTCAAGCACCCGTTGTGGATAGCCCTGCCGTTCAGCGTCCTGGCGGCGCTGGCGATAGCCGCCTTGCGCAAGCGCACGCGCCTCAGCTCCGACACCGCCATCGGCGTGGCCTTCGCGGTCAGCGTCGCACTCGGCGTCATGTTCTTCTCGCTCATCCCGCCCGACGTCAACCTCGGCCTCTCCGTCATGGACCTGCTGTTCGGCTCGATCCTCGGCGTGCGGCAGGGCGACCTCCTCGTGATCCTCGTCGTGGCGGTGGCGGCCGTGCTCGTGCTCCTCGCCACCTGGGGGCGGTTGGCCTACGCGACCTTCGACGACGAGCTCGCGCGCGGCGACGGGGTGCGCGCCGAGGCCCTGGAACTCGCGCTCTTCCTCGTCGCCGCCGTGGTGATCGCGGTGAGCGCCACCGTGGTCGGGATCGTGCTGATGGCCGCCTACCTCGTCATCCCGGCCGCGGGTGCGAGGCTCGTGGCCCGCACCCTGGCGCAGATGACGGCGCTCTCCGTCCTGATCGGGGTGGCGAGCACCCTCGTCGGCCTGGGGCTGTCGTTCTACCTCGACGTACCGAGCGGGGCGACCATCGTCCTCACGCAAGCCGCCATGTTCGTGCCCGCGGCGGTCTTCGGCGCGAGGCGGTAGCCTAAGCGCCCCCCTCGACGAGCTCCGGCCACAACGCGTCGACCCGCCGCTTGACCTCTTCAGGCATGACGAGCTTCTCCGGCCAGTCGCGCGCGAACCCTTCCGCGCTCAGCTTGGGGGTGCCGTCCATGGTGAACACCGGGGCGCCGTCGGCGCTCTTGATCACCTGCACGTCGCGCTCCGGGTCGATGTTGTTGAGGAGCGTCCACACGCAGTCCTCGAAGTCGCGGGGGTCGCACAGCTCGTCGAGCACGGCGATGACACGCACGCCTCCCACCGCGGCCTGCCGCGCGGCCCACTCGCCCAGGTGCCTGCCCTGGCCGGGGCGCTCCTTGCGCGTCGTGATGAACCAGAAGCCGCCGGCCACCTGGTGCTGATCGAGGATCTCGGCGTGAGCGGGCAGCTCGGCGGCGGCGCGCTCGGGGTTCGGCTCGAACGCCGCGCCCTCGCCGCCCTGGGCGCCACGCTCCTCCGGCGCCTTGCTCGTGCCGTCCAGGATGAGCTTCGAGCCGTAGCTGAACGCCCTGCTCGAGTGATCGAGGACGTCGATGGGCCCCTTGGCGAACTGGCTGTCGCGCCCCGGCACCGCCCTGGCGATGACGTGGCGCCAGAACCCGAGGTGGTCGCGCGGGTCGGCGTCCTGCGCGTCGGCCACGAGGATGACCTTGGCGAACATCATCTGCCCGAGACCGAGGAGGCCGTTCGCGACCTTGTAGGCCTGGCCCGGGTAGCTCTTCCGGATCAGGACGTTCACGAGGTTGTGGGCGATGCCGGCCGGCGGCATGTGGTAGTCGGCGATCTCGGGGAGGATGAGGCGCGCCGGCTCCAGGAAGATGCGCTCGCTCGCCTCGATGAGGTAGGCGTCCTCCATGGGCGGGCGTCCGACGACGGTGGCGGGGTAGAGGGGGTCGACGCGCGTGGTGAGCGCCGTGACGTGGAAGCGCGGGTAGAGGTCGGGCAGCGTGTAGAAGCCCGTGTGGTCGCCGAACGGCCCCTCCACGACGGGCTCCTCGAAGGGGTCGACGTACCCCTCGAGGACGATCTCGGCGTGCGCAGGCACGTCCAGGTCGACGCTGACACCCTTCACGACCTCCAACGCCTTGCCACGCAGGAAGCCCGTCAGCGAGTACTCGTTAACGCCCGGCACGGGCGGCAGCGGCGCCGTGGCCGCGTAGATGAGGGCCGGATCGCCGCCGATGGCCACGGCCACCGCGAGCGGTTCGCCGCGGCGCCGGGCCGACTCCAGGTGGCGGGCGCCCGTCTTGTGCCGCTGCCAGTGCATGGCCGTGCTCCGCTGGTCCAGGACCTGCATGCGGTACATGCCGACGTTGACGTCGCCCTTCTCGGGGTCGCGGGTGATCACGAGCGGCAGCGTCACGAACGGCCCGCCGTCCTTCGGCCACGTCGTCAGCACGGGCAGCTTGGTCAGGTCGACCTCCGCGCCGCGCGCCACGACCTGCTGCGCGGGGGCGGTGCGCACCCGCTTCGGCGGCAGCGTGGCCACCTCGCGGAGCTTGGGGAGGTTCGACATGAGGCCAAGGAGGCCGCCACCGAGCTTGACGTCCATGAGCGCCCGGATGCGCTCGCCGACGTCGTCGAGCGTCGCCACGCCGAGCGCCATGGCCATGCGCTCCCTGGTGCCGAACAGGTTCATCACGACGGGAACGCTCATGCTCCTGCCGTCGCGGTCGACGGGCCGCTCGAACAGGACAGCCGGGCCGCCGCCCTTCACCAGGCGGTCGGCGATCTCGGCCATCTCGAGGTACGTCGACACTGGCCGCCTGACGCGGACCAGCTGGCCGCGCTCCTCCAGCAGGGCGACGTAGGCGCGTAGGTCGGTGAGGCTCATGCTGCCACGCTAGCTGCCGTGCGGAGTACCGCCGAGTGGCGTGAGACCCGGGGGCTCGGCGACGCCCCGCGGCGGCTCGGCGGGAGCGCCAAGGCGTTCGGCCAACGCCCTGCGCAGGCCGGCGAGCCCCTCACCAGTAGCGGCCGACACGGCCACGGCGTCGTACCTGCGGCCGAGCTCCGCGATGACCTCGCGCTCGGCGGCGTCGAGCTTGTTGAGAACGACGAGGCTGGGCACGTCGAGCTCGAGGTCCGCCAGCACCCGCCGCACGGCGTCGACCCGGTCGGGCGCCCCGGGGGTCGCGCCGTCCACGACGTGAAGCAGGAGGTCGGCGTCGTGCAGCTCCTCGAGCGTGGCCCTGAAGGCGTTGACGAGCTCGTCAGGGAGGTCGCGGATGAACCCGACCGTGTCGGTGAACACGACCTTGCCGCCGACCCCGCCAAGCTCCGGCAGCCACCCCTCGCGGCTCGTGGGCCTCAGCGTGGCGAAGAGCGCGTCGCGCGCCAGCACGTCCGATTTCGCGAGGACGTTGAAGAGCGTCGACTTGCCGGCGTTCGTGTAGCCCACGAGCGCGACGGTCATGACGTTGCCGCGCCTGCGCTGCTTGCGCGTCTCGCTGCGGCGTTTACTGAGCGCGTCGACCGTCTCCTCGAGGCTCGTGATGCGGTCGCGGATCTTGCGGCGGTCCACCTCGAGCTTGGTCTCGCCGGGCCCGCGCGTGCCGATGCCGCCACCCAACCGGCTCATGGCCTGACCGCGACCCGCGAGGCGCGGCAACTGGTAGTTGAGCTGCGCGAGCTCGACCTGCACCTGCGCGTCGCGCCCCCTGGCGTTCTGGGCGAAGATGTCTAGGATCACCTGCGTGCGGTCGAGCACCTTGAGCTTCGTGAAGGCCTCGATCTCCCGCGCCTGGGCGGGGGAGAGCTCACGGTCGAAGACGAGCAGGTCGGCGTCCTCGTGGAACGCGAGCGAGACGGCCTCCTGCAGCTTGCCCTCGCCGACCAGCGTGCGCGCGTCCGAACGGTCGCGGTGCTGGACGCTCGTGGCGGCGATCTCGCCGCCGGCGCTCCTCACCAGCTCGGCGAGCTCACTCATGCGCGACTCGGTCTCGCCTGCCCCTTCCTTGTGGGTGGCGAGGCCGATGAGCACGGCCCGCTCGGCGCTGCTCCTGGTCACCTCGCGCGCCGCGTCGGAGCGGGCCAGCTCCTCCTCGAGGGCCCGCACGCGCTCCAGGAAGTCGATCTCTTCCAGGGCCCGCATGCTGAGCGGCGCCTCGATTAGCCAGTCCTCCTGGTCGCTCGTCGCGGGCGCGACGAACGCCAGGTGCGCCGGCCCGACCGCGAAGCCGGCGCGCGGGTCGCGCGCCTCGCCCACGTCGATGGCCACCACGGCGTCAAGCCGGTTGATGAAGAGCGTCGTGAGGTCGGGGCCGGAGAGCCCCCCGGGCTTCAGGTGCGTGTGCACGAGGCGCAGGCCGTACAGCCGGGTCTCGGCCTCGCCCCTCACCGGCGGCAGCGGCGTGTCGGCGGCGTCGCCGACGGCGACGGTGAGCACCCGTCCGCGCCGGTCTATGAGCAGGCACACCCCCCTCTTCAACTCGACCGTGAGCTCTGCCATGGCGCGCGCCAGCTCCCCGGTGACGGCCGCCTCGGGCGGCACACGCCGCCGGTACAGGTTGCTCAGACGTTTGACTTGGTTGCTCTTCAGGCCGGACGTGCGCCCGTGGATCTTCTCTATGGTCTTCGAACTCCTCTCGCGAGGCGCCCCGCGAACGCGGGCCGGCCCTCGCGGGGCGGCCCAGCCGCCCTCGATGCGGCCATTCTAGCGCTCTGGACGCGCGTGCTACGCTCGTTCGCGATGCAGTACCCGTACGCGTGTCGCACGGCGCTAGCGCTCGTCATCCTCCTCGCACTCGCGGCGAGCGCAGCGCAAAGCCCGGCCGGGCGGACGTTGCGCGCCGCGCGCAACGCCGGCACCCTGTACGTCGAGCTGACGACCTTGGCGCGGGCCAGCGGCGCCGTCGCGACGTCGGACGGCACGGCGCTCACGTTCAGGGGTGCCCAAGGGGTGGTCACGTTCTTCGCCGGCTCCTCCGACGCGCTGCAGCAACGCCCCGGCGATCCCGGCCCCGTCGATGTGAGCTTGAGCGCGCCGGTCATCGAGGTCGACTCCGACTGGTGGGCGCCCCTGTCTGCGCTCGACCTCCTCGGGGTCGCGCCCGCGCCCGACGCCGCCGCGTCGGCCACGACCGACGCCGTCACCGTCGGCGGCGAGGAGTTCCGGCTCGCGCTCGAGCCGTTCCCGGGCACGAGCCCGCCCACCCGGGTCGCCGCTGAGGACGGCGACGGCGCGCCGTGGGAGGCCGACGTGCTGCCCGGCGAGGTGCCGGTCCTGCGCTTCTTCGACGGCGACGTCAGCCTCTCGCTCCTCGACCTGGCGCTACTGCCCATCGCCAGGCCCGACCTGACCCGCGCCGTCGACGCGGTCCTCGACGAGGCCGCGCAGACCGCCGGGGCGGGCGACAGCCTGCTCCTCCTCCAGGTCGTGGCGCTCGCAGAAGGCGCGTGGGAGCCGGCGCTGCGGTTCTCCCAAGGCGACAGGGAGCTCGAGGTCCGCTACCCGTACCGCCTGCTGGTGGTGAGCGGCGCCGCGGACAGCGTCGGGCCCGAGGAGCCGGTGGCCGGCGTGGTCCTCCTGCCGGCCGGCTTCGACCTCTACGCGCCCCTGCAGGTCGAGTGGCGTGGCACGCAGGCCGTCGTCACGTTCAGACGCTGACGGCCGTCCGCCTAGTACGCTGGCGGTAACTCGACACCGGCACGCGCCGGGGGCGCTCGCGCGTCACCGTCAGCGGCAGCCGGTCGACCGGAGGTACTCCCATGAACCTGGTCATCTCCAGCGCCGTGCGCACACCCATGGGCGCGTTCCAGGGCGCGTTCGCTACCGTGCCGGCGGCCCGCCTCGGCGCGGCGGCGGTGGCCGAGGCCGTGCGCCGCGCCGGCGTGGCGCCTGACGGCGTCGACGCCGTGCTCCTCGGCAACGTCCTGCAGGCCGGCCAGGGCCAGGCGCCGGCCCGCCAGGCCGCCATCCACGCAGGGCTCTCGCAGGCCACGCCGGCCGTGACGCTGAACAAGATGTGCGGGTCCGGCCTGGAGTCCGTGATCCAGGCCGGCAGGGCGGTCCTGACCGGCGACGCGGAGGTGGTGGTGGCGGGCGGCATGGAGTCCATGACGAACGCCCCGTACCTGACGCTCGGCGCGCGCGCAGGCCTGCGCCTCGGCGACGCCAAGCTCGTCGACTCGCTCATCCACGACGGCCTCTGGGACGCCTACGGTGACAAGCACATGGGCTCGTGCGCCGAGCTCTGCGCCGCCAAGTACTCCTTCTCGCGCGCCGCGCAGGACGAGTACGCCGAGCGCTCCTACCGCCGCGCGCAGGCGGCCGTCGAGGGCGGCACGTTCGCGGCCGAGATCGTGCCCGTCGAGGTGGCCGGGCGCCGGGGAACCGTCAGGGTCGAGCACGACGAGGGGCCGAGCCAGGTCGACTTCGAGAAGATGCTCAAGCTGCGGCCCGCGTTCGAGCCGACCGGCACGATCACGGCCGCCAACGCAAGCACCTTGAACGACGGGGCGGCGGCGTTGGTCGTCACGAGCGAGGGCGTCGCCACGAGCCGTGGCATGCCCGTGCTCGCCCGCATCCACGGCTGGGCAGGCGCCGCCGTGGCACCGGAGTGGTTCACCGTCGCGCCCGTCGAGGCGACGCGCAAGCTGTTCGCCAAGCTGGGCTGGACGCCCGAGAGCGTCGACCTCTTCGAGGTGAACGAGGCGTTCAGCGTGGTGCCGATGGCCGTCATGGCGGAGTTCGGCCTGAGCGCCGCCAGGGTGAACGTACTGGGCGGCGCCGTGGCCCTCGGTCACCCGATCGGGGCGTCCGGGGCCCGCATCCTCGTGACCCTCATGAACGCGTTGCGGCTGAGCGGCAAGCGCCGCGGCGTGGCGAGCATCTGCATCGGCGGCGGCGAGGGGTTGGCCCTCGGGCTCGAGCTGGCCTGAGGAGCCTAGGTCCTGCCTTCGTCCTGCCCCGCGAGGTTCTCCGGCAGGCGGCCCATCTGGACCGCCTCCGCGACCATGGGCGAGATGCCCCAGGCGACGATCTCGAACGCCACGGCCGCGTAGTCGTACTCGACCTTGTCCATCTCGATCTCGACGGAGCCCTCCTGGATGGTCAGCACGGCGTAGTCGGCGCCGGGCTCGCCGTTGAGCGACAGGCCGACGGAGCCGGGGTTGACCACCAGACCCGTCGGCCCTACGCGGCGGAAGAACGGCACGTGCGTGCCGCCGGCCGCCAGGACCGTGCAGCGGTTCCTCTCCAGGAGCCGCGTCAACGAGTGGGGGTCCTGGTTGAGGTTCAGCGGCTCGCCCGTGTCGTCGGCCGTGCCGTGGAAGAAGCGTAGCCACCCGACGGGCGTAGAGAGGCGCTTCTGGATGGGCAGGCTCCTGAGGAACGTCAGGTGCCCCGGCTCCAGGACGCCGAGCGTCCAGGCGAGGATGTCGTCGGCCACGCCACGCCTGCGCTTGCCCGAGGCCGCGAAGCCGTACGCGAGCCGCTCGTCGGCCGCGCCCATGGTGCACATGACGTGCTCGGAGCGGATGAGGTCGAGCGTCTCGTTCGGCGCCGGTCCGTAGCCGACCAGGTCGCCGAGGCATACGACCGTGTCGACCCCGCGACGCTTCATGGCCGTCAGGGCGGCCTCCAGGGCGATGACGTTCGCGTGCACGTCGCTTATCACCCCGATGATCACGGGGGAGCCCCGGCGGGCGCGGCGCGCCAGACCACCCCGCCACCGGCCGCCCGACCGGTGGTCGTCAGCGCCCCGGGTCGGTCAGTCGCGGCCACCGAGCTGGACGCCTTCGCGCAGGAACGCCGTCAGGAGCTGGACGGCGCACTCGAGGTCCGCCTTCGAGACCATCTCGGTGACGGTATGGACGTAACGCGACGGCGTGGAGATGGTGAACGACGGCGCGCCCTCGCGGGCCGTTTGCAGGGCGGCGGCGTCGTTGCCGCCGAGCGGCAGGACCTCGAGCTGGTAGGCGATGCCGTTCTTCTCGGCCAGCGCTATGAAGTGATCGAGTAGCCAGCGGGTGCTGATGATGCTGGAGTCCATCACCTTCAACGCCGTACCCTTGCCGAGCTGCGTGACGCGCAGGTGCTCGGGGATCTCGGGCGTGTCGACCGCCAGCGTCGTGTCGAGCGCGATGCCGACGTCGGGCGCGACCGCGTACGCGCCCGTCTTGGCGCCGCGGAGGCCGACCTCTTCCTGGGTGGTGAAGACGGCGTAGAGGTCCGTCGCCATGCTCGCCGCGTCGAGGCGCTTGATGGTCTCGATGAGGATCCAGCAGCCCGTGCGGTCGTCGAGCGCCTTGCCCGTGACGACGGCGCCCAGGTCTTCGAACTGCTGCCTGAGCGTGATCATGTCGCCGAGGCGCACCTTCGCCTTGACCTGCTCGCCGCTCAAGCCGAGGTCGACGTAGAACTGATCGAGCGTCGGCACCTTCGTGCGCTCTTCCGGCGTGCTGATGTGAATGGGCTTGCCAGCCGGGTTCATGACGCCGACGAGCGTCTCGCCGGAGACGGAGGCGTGCACGAGCACCTGGCGCGCGAAGAGGTTGCGCGGGTCGAAGCCGCCCAGCTGCTGCACGCGCAGGAAACCCTTGTCGTCGATGTGCCTGACGAGGAAGCCGATCTCGTCCATGTGAGCGGCCACCATCACCTTGGGCGCGCCGGGCTTGGCGCTGCGCTTGACGGCGGTCAGGTTCCCGAAGGCGTCGACGCTCAGCTCGTCGACCAGGCCGCTCAGCTCGGCGCGCACGACGGCGCGCACCTGCTCCTCGCGCCCCGGCACCCCGGGCGCTTCACTCAGTCTCTTCAGCAGATCCATGAGGGCGAGTGTACCGTGCGCCTGCCGGCCCCTGGTCCGCCAACCACGTCGTGACGAGGTCGACGAACTGCCCCGGGCACTCCTCCTGCGGGAGGTCGCCGCAGGCGTCGAGGTGTTCCAGGGTAGCGCTTGGGAGCTCGGCCGCGAGGCGTTCCGACTCGCTCGCCGGCACGCTGCCGGCCGCCGCGCCGACCAGCACGAGTGCCGGCGCCACCACGCCGCCCAGGCGCCCTTCGAGGCTCCGCGGGGCGCCGGCGAGGGTCACCTGCCATAGGGCCGCGTCCCACCCTTCGACGGTGGTACCGACGGACCGCGCCGCGCGCTGGCCGGGCGTGATCCTGCTCGCGTCGAACCAGGCGCCCGCGTACAGCTGCTCGCCCGGCTGGCCGGCGAGCTGGCGCATGAAGACGGGTCCGAGGCGGGCGAGCTGCGGCGTGCGCAGGACCCACTTGGGGGCGCCCCCGCCCTGTTGCAGCAGGTACGCCGGCGTGCCGACCAACACGAGGCCCGCGACCAGGTCCGGCCTGGCGATGGCCACCTCGAGCGCGAGCACCCCGCCGGCGTTGTCGCCGACGAGCACGACGTCCGAGAGGCCGAGGCGCTCGATCAGCGCCACCGTCTGCTCGACTTGCGCCGCCTCAGAGTACGGGTCGGCGCCCGCGCCCGAGGCGGACGGGGTCGGCCGCTCGCTCAGGCCGAAGCCGGGGCGGTCGAAGGCCACGACGTCGCCGTACCGCGCCAGGTCGTCGAGGACGAGGTCGAACGAGAACGCGTTTGAGCCGTAAGCGTGCAGGAGCACGAACGAGATGGGAGCGGTCCCTGGCCCGGAGTAGGGGCGTTGCACGGCGTAGAGCTCGACCGCCCCGGCCGGCACGAGGCCGGCGTCCGGCCGAGCGGCCTGCGCCACGACCTCCGCCAGCGGCCGCGTGCCGGTGGGGGCGCCGACAGGCACGACGAGGGGCACGATGACCACCAGCGCGACGAGCAGCGCCACGATGACGAGTGAGACCTTGATGCGAAACGGCATGCCCCATGTTACGTGCGGCGTGCCGTCGCCCAACGCTTCGCCCCGGGCCCGGCCGGCGGTCGTGAGCCGGTGTCAGCCGCGCCGCGGCCGACCCGTGCTCAGCTGTCCGTCCACTCGGGCGCGCGTTTCTCCAGGAAGGCGCTCGTGCCCTCGCGCATGTCCGTCGTCGTCGCGACCATGCCGAAGAGGTCGGCTTCCACCTCTAGGCCCTGTTGCAACGTCACGTCGAGGCCCCTGAACACGGCTTCCTTGGCGAGCCCGAGGGCGATGGGGGCGTTCCGCGCCGCCTGCCTGGCCAGCGCCACGGCGGTGGCGAGCGCGTCGTCGGCGACCCGGTTCACGAGGCCGAGCTGTAGCGCCTCCTCCGCCTGCACGTGGCGGCCGGTGAGGATGAGGTCGAGCGCGCGCCCGACGCCGATCAGCCGCGGCAGGCGCTGCGTGCCGCCGAAGCCCGGGATGAGCCCGAGGCCGACCTCGGGCAGGCCGAGGCGGGCGCTCGTGGCTGCCACGCGCAGGTCGGCCGCGAGGGCCAGCTCCAGGCCCCCGCCGAGCGCGAAGCCGTTGATGGCCGCCACGGTGGGGAAGGGGAGCGAAGCGAGCGTGTTCGCGACCTCCTGGCCGCCGAGCGACGTCTCCCTGCCCGCGAAGGCGTCGCCGAGCTCGCGCAGGGCGGCGATGTCGGCCCCGGCCACGAACGCCCTGCCTGCGCCGGTGAGCACGAGTGCGCGCACGGCCGAGTCGGCCGCCGCCAGCTCGAAGACGAGCCCCAGCTCGAACAGCACGTCCTGGTCGAGGGCGTTGAGCGCCTCCTGGCGGTCGATCGTGACGATGGCGACCTCGCCGTCGACCTCGTAGCGCAGGTGCTCGAAGCTCACGTCCTCGGGGGCGTCGTCCTCGAAGCCCCCGACCAGCTCGTTGTCGGTCATCCGTATCCTTCCCGCCGCGGCGCTCGTAGCCCCGGCCGGGCGCCCATCCGGGCGCCTCACGCTCGTCAGTAGCTGTAGAAGCCCTCGCCGCTCTTGCGACCGAGCTTGCCGGCGCGCACCATCTGGCGCACGAGGGGCGAGACGCGGAACTTCGGGTCGCCGAACTCGCTCAGGAGCGACTCTGCGGCCGCGAGGCAGACGTCCAGCCCCACCAGGTCGGCCAGCGCTAGCGGGCCGATCGGCATGTTCGCGCCGAGCCGCATGGCCTTGTCGATGTCCTCCGCGCTGGCGACGCCCTCCGCCAGGGCGTGGGCGGCGTCGTTGATGTACGGCACGAGGAGGCGGTTGACGATGAACCCGGGCTTGTCCTCGCAGACGATGGGCGTCTTGCCGATCCCCTCGGTGAAGGCGCGCGCCTGCTCCACGGTCTCCTCGCTCGAGCGCAGCCCCCTGACGACCTCGACGAGCGCCATCATGGGCACGGGGTTGAAGAAGTGCATGCCGCAGAAGCGTTCGGGCCTGCCGCTGAACGCCGCTATCGCGGTGACGGAGAGGCTCGACGTGTTGGTGGCGAGGAGCGCGCCTTCCGAGGTGCTGCCCGCGAGCTCCGTCCAGACCTCGCGTTTGACGGGGAGGGACTCGAACACGGCCTCGATCACGACCCCGGCGTCTTGCAGACCCGTGATCCCGTGCTTGAAGGCCACCCTGCCGAGCGCGTCCTCGGCTTCGCGCGCCCCGATGGTCTCCTTCTTGACCATGCGCGCGAGGCTGCCGCGCATGGTCTCCTTGGCCCGCTCCAAGGCTCCGGGGTTCGTGTCGACCAGCACGAGCTCGTGGCCCGCCAGCGCGCAGGTCTGCGCTATGCCCGAGCCCATCGTGCCGGCCCCGACGACCGCTACCTTCATGCCTTACTCCTCTCGTCGCTCAGGTGGGCGCCGCCGTCCGTCGCCCCGGGCTCCCGCTCCTGGGCGCGGTGTTCCACGCACGCCTCGAGCGTCGCGCCGATCATGTCGAGGATGGCGGCGTCCAGGACGGCCGGCTCGACGAAGGTGGCGTCCCCGATGCGGTTGCTGGCCACGAGCATGCAGCCGGCACGCACGTCGCGCAGCTTGCCGATGAGGAAGAGCGCGGACGCCTCCATCTCGAGCGCCAGCACCCCCCTGGCCGCCAGGCCGGGCACGGCTTCCGGCGTCACGGCGTAGAACGCGTCGTCGGTCTGTATGAGCCCGACGTGCGCCTTGCGCTTCAGCTTGCCTGCGCTCCGCGCCAGAGCCTGGGTGAGCCCGAAGTCCGCCACGGTGGAGTAGGCCGCGCCGCCGAGGTACTGGCGCGTGGTGCCGTCGTTCGGGACGCTGGCCGAGGCCACGATCAGGTCGCCCGGCGCGATGCCCGGCCCCACCACGCCGCTCGTGCCGATCCGCACGAGCGTCTTCGCGCCAAGGCGCACGAGCTCCTCGACGACGATGGCGAGGCTTGGACAGCCCATGCCCGTCGCTTGCACGCTCACGGGGACACCCTGATAGGTACCCGTGTAGCCGTAGAGGTGACGGTAAGTGTTGTAGCGCTTCGGGCCATCCAGGAAGCGCTCGGCCACCAAGGTGGCGCGGTCCGGGTCGCCGGGAAGGAGCACGATGGGAGCCACGCTGCCTTCGACCGCTCGCACATGGAGTTGCGTCATCGACCTCACGATACCAGCCGCCCACATATGAACAGCCATACGGAGCGCCCGCGGGGACGGGTGCTAGAGTGCCGCCGGTATGACGAACCTCGAGGACGTCCTGGCGGGTCTCTGGGCGCAGCTACCCGGCTGTCGCGTGACCGCCGTCGTCGGCATGGACGGGCTCCTCGTCGAGCGCCATCCGTCCGTGGCCGTCGGCACGGCCCTGGGCTCCGCGCCGGGCGGCGATGAGCTGGAGTACCTGGCGGCGGACCTGACCACGGCCTTCACGCTCGTCGGCGGCGAGCTGAGCAAGCAGTTGGGCTCGCGCGTCGACGAGCTCGTTGCGCTCGGCGAGTCGGGCGGCTACCTGGCGAGGCGGGTGGACGCCAACCTCTTCGTGTTCGTCGTGGTCGGCGCGACGGCCGACCTCGGCGTGGTGAGGCGCTCCGTCGCCGGGGTATGCGAGCAGCTCGCCGCGGAGTTCGCGTGAGCGGCGGCTCGCTCGCTGACGCCGAGCGCGTCGATGAAGCCGGCCGTCCGGATCCGGCCACCGGCGCGGCGCCGGGCTTCGAGGCGCTGCTGGAGGAGCTCATGGCGGTGCGCGGCGCTACCGTGGCCGCCGTCGCCGACGGGGGAGGAGTGGTGTTGGCGGCGCGGGCCGTCGACGAGGCGGCCCTGGCGCGCACGACGGACGTGGTGACCAGCGCGCTGGCCGCCGCCGCCGCCCTGACCGGGCTCCTCGAGGACGGGGCGGCCGGAGGGGCCGGTAGCTCGGCGGTCACGGCGCCTCGGCAGGTCATGGTGAACCTGGACGACGGCCCCATCCTGTTGGTCCCGCTGACGGCGAGCGACCACGTGCTCGTCCTCGCCCTCGCCTCGGAAGCCGACATCGGCAGGGCGCGCTTCGCCCTCAAGGGCGTCCTGGCCAGGTCGGCCAAGCGGTCGGGCGGCTGACTCGGGTATGCGGCCCGGCTTGAGTACCCTGGTCGCGTGAACCCCATCAAGTTCGAGATAGACAAGGAGACGGCCCGCGGTAGGCCGACCAACGGCGCCGTGATCGCGCACACGCCGGACGAGTTCCTCCTCGACTTCGTCCTGGTCGTGCCGGGCCAACAGCCGGTCGTCACGGCCAGGCTCGTGTCGAGCCCGCGCCACGCCAAGGCGCTGCTTAGGAGCCTCGAGGACAACATCAGGCGCTACGAGGCGCGCTTCGGCGCCATCCCGGAGCCGGTCGTGCCCAAGGAGGGCGTGGCCCGCGCCGTCGCGCCGGGCAACGACGGGGGCGAAGACCCCAACTGAGCCGCACGGCCGCCTGTCACGTCGGCTACGGGCGGGCGGGCGGGCCGGTGGTGTCATGGCCGCATGCTGGAGCGCGTCACCGTCTACTTCGACTACGTCTGCCCCTACTCGTGGCGCGCGGCCGAGCTCTTCGACATGATCGCCGGGCCGCTGGCCCTCGACGTGCGCTGGGAGCACTTCTCGCTGTTCCAGAACGAGCACGGTCAGGACGCGACGAAGCCGGACGCCTGGCAGCTCTGGAACGAGCGCATCGACGAGACGGACGGCTACGGTTGCAAGGGCCTGCTGCCGTTCCTCGCCTCCTTGGCGGCGCGCAAGCAGGGCCCCGAGGCGCATGCGGCGTTCCGCCTTGCGCTCCAGCGCGCCAACCACCGGCGCTTCCAGCCGTTCACCTCCGGCACCGTCACGGCGGTCGCCGAGGCCGTCGGGCTCGACGTGCCGCGCTTCCGGCACGAGCTGCACAACCCCGAGGCACGCACCGTGCTGGCGCAGGAGCACATGCGCGCGCTCTCCCACGACGTCTTCGGGACGCCGACGGTCGTGTTCCCGGGCGGGCAGGCCACCTACCTGAGGTTGCAGGAGCTGCCCGCCGGCGTCGAGGAGGCGGTCGAGCTCTTCCAGGACGTGCGGCGGCTGCTCGAGCGCTACCCGTACCTACAGACGGTGCGGCGCCCACGGGCCAAAGGCAACTGAGGCGACGGCGGCCTCCGGCGGCCCCGAGCAAGGTAGACTCGTGGCGTGCGCCTCGGTCATAACGTGGGTCACGGGTCCGATGTCGGACGCGTAAGGCCTTTCAACGAGGACTTCCACCGCGTCTGGCAGTTCCCCATGGAAGGGGGCGACCTGACGCTCCTGGCGGTCGCCGACGGCATGGGCGGCGCCGCCGCCGGCGAGGTCGCGAGCAAGCTCGCCATGGAGGTGCTCGACGAGTCGTTCTCCCGCTACGTCGAGGAGGTACGCTCGCGCCGGCCGGTCGTCGGGGTCCAGAGCCTGATCGACAAGGCCATGCGACTGGCCAACCGCCGCGTGTACGGCGAGGCCATCAGGCAGTCGGGCAGGCGCGGCATGGGCAGCACGCTGACGTGCGTCGCCATCCGCAAGCGCAAGGCTTACATCGGCCACGTCGGCGACTCGCGCGCGTTCCTCGTGCGCGGCAGCAAGATCTACCAGCTCACCAAGGACCACTCCTGGGTCGAGGAGCAGGTCGAGAAGGGCCTCTTGAACGAGGAGGAGGCCGAGAACCACGAGTGGCGCAACTTGATCACGCGCGTGCTCGGCACGAGGCAGCAGGTCGCGCCGGACGTCGCCGAGCTCGATGTGCAGGCGGGCGATGTCTTCCTCCTCTCGACCGACGGGCTCCACGGCCTCGTCTCGCCAGAGGAGATGCTCGCCGAGATCCAGGAGAACTCGGACAGGCAGCTCAACGTCGAGGTGCTCCTCGCCCAGGCCAACGAGCGCGGCGGGCCGGATAACATCACGGTAGTGATCTTCGAGGTGGACACGTGACCTGCGAGGCGAGCTCGTGATCCTGCTCTGGGCCGTCGGCGCCGTGCTCGTGGCGCTGCTGTTCCGTGCGCCCGTCTGGCTGCTCGGCGTGCTCCTCACGCTCGCGGTCGTGCTCACCGGTGGCGTGTTGTGGTTGGGGGGCGCCGAGCGCGCCATCACGCCGCTCGTCCTCACCGTGCTCGCGCTCGGACTGCTCGTGCCGGCCACCGTCCAGGTGGCGAGGAGCAGCCGCGTTGCGCCGGCTCGCCGCGGGCCGAGGCGGGTCGCGGAGGCCAAGGCGGCGGCCGGTGGCAACCAGCAGCAGCAGTTCGACGCGGCCGACGTGCCCGGGTACACGCTCCTCGAGAAGGTCGGCTCCGGCGGCATGGCGAGCGTCTACCGCGCGCGGCGCGTCAGCGACGGCCAGATCGTCGCCCTCAAGATCCCCATGGAGCAGTACGTGGCGGACGCCAAGTTCATCCGCCGCTTCCACCGCGAGGCGGAGGTCGCCCAGCGCCTCAACCACACGAACATCGTGCGCACCGTCGAGCATGGCGCCGTCGGCGTGCAGCACTACATGGTCATGGAGTACGTCGACGGGCGCTCGCTCGAGGGGTACATCGAAGGGCACGAGCTCGACATCCACCTGTCCGTCGAGATCATGCAGCGCGTCGTGCGCGCCCTGCAACACATCCACTCGGCGGGCATCATCCACCGGGACATCAAGCCGGCCAACGTGATGATCACGCGAGGCGGCATCAAGCCGTCCGGCAGCGGGCACCCGGAAGGCGGGCGGCTCAAGCCCGACGCCGTCAAGCTCATGGACTTCGGCATCGCGGGCGGCAAGGTCCTCTCGCGCCTCACGATGACCGGCGCGCGCGTCGGCACGCCCGTGTACATGTCGCCCGAGCAGGCGCGCGGCCTGAAGATCGACCACCGTTCCGACATCTACTCGCTCGGGCTCGTGTTCTACGAGATGCTGACCGGCCAGACCGCCTTCAAGGGCGGCTACGAGGCCATCGTCCACCAGCAGATCTTCCAGACGCCCCCACCGCCGCGCCAGGTCGACCTGCGCATCCCGAAGGCGCTCGATCAGCTCGTCATGCGCATGATCGCGAAGGACCCCGACGAACGCCCGACGCTCGACGAGGTCTACGACACGCTCGAGACGGTCGACCTCGAGGCCGACGAGACGGCCAACCTCCCGACGCGCCTCCTCGTCACCGTCAGCGCGCGCCAAGGCGTGCTGCGCATCCTCGACCCGGAAGGCAACCTGCACACGTCCATCGGCGACATCGGGGTCGGGCCGAGCAATTTCTCCGCTGCACCCCTCTCCGTGAGCGTCGACTCGGGCGGCGACCTCTTCGCGGCCATCTTCGAGTACCGCGTCGGGCAGCAGAGCCACCGCATGATCCACAAGCTGGCGCCCGACGGCAGCGTCAAGGCGTCGTTCGGGCCGTACGGTATGCAGCCGGGCGAGTTCCTCTACCCGGTGGCGCTCGCGGTGGCCCCCGACGACACGGTGTACGTGCTGGACAGCGAGACGCACCTCGTCTCGCGCTTCACCAACGACGGCCGGCACCTGGCGAGCTTCGGTGGGCGCGGTAACGGCCACGGCATGTTCAACGACCCGCGCGACCTCACGGTCGACGTGCGCGGGAACGTCTACGTCCTCGACTACGGCAACCGCCAGGTGCAGCGCCTGAGCGCCGACGGGGAGTACCAGACGCGTTGGGCCTTCAAGGTCTCCGCCGACCAGCCCGGCCTGCGGCTCCTGGACGGCATGACCGTCGACCGCGACTGCAACGTCTACGTCTCCGACGCGAGCGCAGGCAAGATCCGCAAGGTCACGTCCGACGGGAAGGTCGGCGTGTCGTTCACGCTCGACGCCCGCCAGGGCGAGGCGACCGACGCCCTCGTCGACCTGGGCGTAGACGACTCCGGCTACCTGTACGCCGGTCGGCGCGGTGGGCACCTCATCCGCAAGTACGACCCGGCCGGGCGTCTCCTCGAGACGTTCGAGACCTACGCGCCGATGGTGACGATGGTCGTCGACGTGCGCGAACCGTCGCGCGAGCCCATCTCCACGCTGGTCGGCTGAGGCGTCGCATGGCCCGCCGGGCCTCGGCGCTCGCCGGGGTCGGCTTTGTCGGACGAGACGGTCGGTGGGTTACAGCCCCGGTATGAGCCCGATGATGTCAGAGAACAGCCGGTCGAAGAAGAACATCACGCGCCCGATGACGCCGGTGGCGTTCAGGACGAAGAAGAAGACCATGAACCCGAGGATCCCGAACTGCGCGACCTGCATGATCACGCGGCGCACGTCCGGATGGCCCCAGGCCAGGGCCGCCCGACCCATGTCGAGCGGCAGGATCGGGACGAGGTTGATGACGGCGTGGAGCAGGGCGTAGTTGGCCGCCACCTCGAAGGAGAAGTAGAGCACCGAGCTGCCGAGGCTCCTGAACACGGCGGCGACGAGGAGGCTGACGAACGCCACGGCTAGGTACGAGCCGATGCCGGCCAGCCACACCCAGGCCTCGCCGCGCCCGCGCCCGCGGTAGTTGCGGGGGTTGACGGGCACCGCGCGCGGCCAGCCGAAGCCGAGGAGCAGGAGGAAGAGCACGCCGAACGGATCGAGCTGCCGCTGCGGCTCGAAGGCGGCGAAGCCGGCGAGGCGGGGGCTGCGGTCGCCGAGGCGCTCGGCGACCAGCGCTTGGACGATGTTGTGGAAGATCAACGCCATGACCATGACGATGGCCGCGATGACGAGGACAGTCGGTTCGCTTACGAGCCTGAGGAACATCCGCCTACTCCGGACCGCCCGCTTCGCCTGCTGCGATCAGCCGTCTGGCGAGGGCGAGTTCGTCTTCGAATGTGGTCACCGTTCGTTCCGCCCTGGCGCGGGCGACCTCTTCGAGCACGTGCCCGACGCGAGGTCCGGGCTGCAGCCCCAAAGCTACCACATCGCTTCCGCGCAGCCGCCTCGGGGGCGGGCCTTGTTCGATGCGCTCCAACCTGATGGCGAGCTCGGCGTCCACGACGCGTAGGAGCAGGCGGGCGGGCGCGTCGAGCTCCTCCAGCTCCTCGTCGCGCAGGGCCTCCGGCCGGCCGGCGTAGGTTGGGCGCAGGCTCGGGTCGATGAGCCGGTGCAGCTTCGCCACCGTGGCGAGGTGACGCCGCGGCCAGTTGAACGCGTCGACGTGCGCTTCCAGCGTGGCGGCCGGCACGCCGAGGAAGAGGGCGAGGAGGTAGGCCTCGCCCGGCACCGCGCCTGACTCGCGAAGCGCGTCGAGGCCCGCGCTGAGCTCGAGCGGGTCGAGGCGACCTTCCGCCCTGGGCAGACCGAACATCTCCTGGAGGGCGTTCAGCTCGTTCAGCACGCGTAGCGCCGGCGTCACGCGCGGCTCCTCGAAGGTCAGCTCCAGCTCCGCGCGCAAGCGTGCGTGGCTCACGTTGACGAGGAACCTACGCTCCAGCGCGGCCCGCGCCTGTATCAGCGTGCTCGGCTCGAACCGGAACCCGAGGCGACCCGCCAGCCGTGCCCCCCGCAGGACGCGCGTCGGGTCCTCGACGAAGCTCAACGGGTGCAGGGCCCTGAGCTGCCTTGCCGCCAGGTCGGCCGCGCCGCCGCAAGGGTCCAGGAGCTGGTGCGGCAGGGGCCGAAGCCTGATCGCCAGGGCGTTGACGCTGAAGTCGCGCCGCGCCAAGTCCTTGCGCAAGGTCGAAGGCGTGACGGCCGGCAGCACGCCCGGCCGCGAGTAGGTCTCCTCGCGGGCCGTCGCGAGGTCGAGCGTCACGCCGTCCTCCAGCGCCAAGGTGCAGGTTCCGAAGTCGACGTGGCACGACAGCGTGCCCCCGAGCCGCGCTTGCAGCCTGGCCCCGAAGCTCTCGGCCGTCTCGCGCTCGACCACGAGGTCCAGGTCCTTGACGCCGGCGCCGAGCATGAGGTCGCGCACCGTGCCGCCCACCAGGTAGAGGGGGGACCGCCCGCCGACGCCATCGCGCTCGGTCCCATCCGGGCCCCCGTCGGCGGCCACCTCGGCCGCCACCGCGAGGACGACCTTGGCGCTGCTGGGGAGCCGCTGGAGCAGCTGGTCGGCGCCGTCGGACCTGGTGCCGACGCGGTGGTTGGCCCCGATCAGGTCCGTGCGCGTGACGATGCCGACGAGCCTGCCGCCGTCGACGATCGGGATGCGGCCGATGTTGTGCTCCAGCACGAGCGCTTCGAGCTCGCTCAAGGACGCGGTCGGCGTGGCGCTGATGACGTCGCGGCTCATGAAGCCGCTCACTCGCGAGTCGCTCAGTCCGTGGCGGGAGGCCCGGTCCAGGTCGCGGCGCGACACGATCCCGACCACGTGCCCAGCCCCGTCGACGACCGGCATGCCGTTGTGCCCGAACAGGAGGAGCTGATCGGCCGCCTCGGCCGCCGTCGTCTCCGCCGTCACGCTGCGGACGGGGCTGCTCATGAGGTCCTTGGCCAGGACGGCGGGTGTGGCGTTGACGGCGAGGGCGGCCAGTGTGGCCTCGAGGGCGGCCGCGGGCGTGGCACCCGATCTGCCGAAGGCGGCGCCGGGGTGGCCCCCACCGCCGACCGCTGCGGCCAGGGCCGCGGCGCAGTCGAACCGGCCGCCGGAGCGCGCGAACACGAGCGTGCGCCCCTCCATGCCGACGGCGGCCACGGCGGCGTCGGCGGCGAACAGGTCGAGCAGGTCGTTGACCGTGCCGCTGACCCCGGCCACGTACTTGGGGTGCTCGAAGGCCGCGGCCGCCACGGGGCGCTGCGCGACGTGCACGAGCTCGGTGTTGGCCAGCAGCGCCTCGCGGAACGCGGTCTGGTCGGCGTCGAGGGCGCCGTGGGCGAAGCGCCTGACGAGTTGCAGGTTCGCGCCGCTGGTCAGCAGGTGCGCGGCAGCCCGGTAGTCGTCGCGCGTCGTCTGGTCGAAGGTGAGGTTGCCTGTGTCCTCATGGATGCCGAGGAGGGCGAGGGTAGCGACGGCCGGCGGGATCGTGATGGCCGTCGCCATGAGCTCGCGGGTGAGAAGGGTGGCGGTCGAGCCCAACGGCTCGCTGATCCCGCGCGCCGCAGCGATGTTCCCCGCCGCCTGCGGGTGGTGATCGTAGAGCGTGACGGGCACCCGACCGACGAGCGCGTCGAACGGCTTGATGCGCCCGGAGTCGTTCGTGTCGACGACGACGAGCTCGGTGACGGCTTCGACGTCGACCCGATCGCTGGGTGTGAGGTCGAGCTCGTCCTTGTACAAGCGCAGGAACGCGCTCAACTGGCGGCTGAGGGCTCCCTGGATGGTGGCGGCGGAGCCGGGGTAGAGGAGCCTGGCGAGCGCCAGGCTGGCGAGCGCGTCGAAGTCGGGCTGCTCGTGGGTGACTATCAGGCGCACGTGGCACCGGCTGCGGGGCGCATGCCGCTCTTGTCGAGCGGGGGCGTAGCGGCACCGGAGCGCGGGGCTCGCCCGCTCGTCAACCGCGCCCCTCGTCGGCTTCGGGGCTCATGGCTTGATGGGCGGCGCGCCCGCCGGCGGGATCGATGGGGGCCACGGGCGCCGGCGCAGCAGCGCCCGGACGGTTGCGGCTGTTCAGGTACAGGAGGACGCCGCCGGCCGCGATCATGCCGATGGGCAGCACCCAGCGCATGAAGGCGCTGCGGGCGCCGAACACGAACAGCTCGAAGAAGAGCCCGAGGCCGACGAAGGCGACCACGCCGTATAGGGCCGTGCGCGTGCCGGAGCCGACCAGGGCGGCGTCGTTCGTCGCCTTGCCCCTGAGGTAGTTGCCGACGCCCGTGGCGGCGATGATGAGCGCCCACGCGTACGACCAGCCTTGCCAGTGGTCGGTGAGCGAGAAGACGAGCAGGATGAGGCCGATGACGGTGACGATGGCGCCAGGCACGGCGAGGGCGCTGTTGCTGACGGTGGTGGTCAGCGCGATGAACAGCAGCGCGATGCCGGGGAGGAGCACGAAGAACGGCCAGCCGTACTGGCTGAAGTTGACTGTTGGCCCGATGAGGAGCAAGAGTCCGAGGGCTATGAGCAGGATGCCGATCCACAGGTCGCGTTGTTTCATCGCGTGGACCTCCTAAGAGACGAGTGTAGCGCCCCGGGGTGGTGCGAACCCCTGCGAGGGCCCTCAGCCCTCCAGGGGGAAGACCGGACCATCAGGGCGCTTGTCGCCTAGCGCCCGCTTGCGCGCCAGGCGGTTGGCGATGGTGGCGAGCGCGACCTCGGCGTGCACGAGGCCGTTCTCGATGAAGACGTCCGACGTGCGCGTGCCGAAGCCTGCGGAGCCGACGACGAACAGGCCGGGCACGTTGGTCTCGAACGTCGCCGGGTCCAGCCGGGCCGCCGACGTGGGGCCGTCTATCGCCACCCCGGCTGCGGCCAGGAGGTCCGGCTTCGCGCAGTAGCCCGTCAGCAGGAAGACGCGATCGGCCGGCAGCGTGTCCTCCTTGCCCGCCTCCTCGACGACCACCTCCTCGGGCGTTATGGCCTTCACCGTGGCACCGAACCGGGCAGCGATCGAGCCTTCCTTCACGCGGTTCTCGAGGTTCGGCCTCACCCAGTACTTGAGGCTGCGCCGGAAGTCCTCGCCGCGGTGGATGATGGTCACGTTCGCGCCGGCGCGGTAGAGGTCGAGGGCCGCGTCAGCCGCGCTCGAGCCCGCTCCGACGATCACCACGTTCCTGCCGTAGTGGCCGTGCCCCTCGTCGTAGTAGTGGGAGACGTGGGGGAGGTCCTCGCCCTGTACTCCCAGGAGCTTGGGGTTGTCGAAGTAACCCGTCGCCACGACCACGGTGCGTGCGTACGCGACGCCCTCCACACGGTCATGCCGGCGCCACGGCTCGGCGCGCCGGGTGCGCACCTCGAACGCGGGCTCAGAGCCTTCGACGAGCGTGCGTTCTATGGCCACGACCTCCGTGTAGGTGCTCACCTCGAGCCGCTCGTTGGCGACGACCTTCCTGTAGTAGTCGAGCGCCTCCTTGCGTGTCGGCTTGTCTACCGCCGAGACGAGGGGGTGGCCGCCTACCTCGAGGCGCTCGGAGGTGGTGAAGAAGAGCATGCCGACCGGGTAGCGCCGGATGGCCTCCACCACGGCTCCCTTCTCGATCACGCGGTACGAGAGGCCGGCGCGCTTGGCGAGGATGGCGGCGCCGATCCCGATGGGGCCGGCGCCGACGATGATCAGATCCAACATGGGGCGACCGTACCAGGTGCATGGCTGCAAGGGGGTTACCTCGCTGGCGCGCCGCCTAGAGCACCTAGGCCGGAGTGGCGGTCGGTCGCGCACCCGGCGAGGAGGGTGGCGCATGCTGGGTGCACGACCGTACGGCGGCGGCGGGTCATCGCCACCGGTCCGGGCCTTCAGGGACCCGGTCTTGCCCCGACCGACATTAAGCGTGCTCGGCCCCGGACCCGCTCAGACCTTGCCGCAGGACGGACAGTCAGCGCAGAGGAGGCAGTGGGCGCAGTCGGGCTTACGGGCCGAGCAGACCCGGCGGCCGTGGAGGATGAGGCCGTGGTGGAGGAACACCCATTCGTCGCGAGGGAAGATGGCCTGGAGGTCGAGCTCCACCTTGTTCGGGTCAATGTTCTGCGTGAAACCGAGGCGCCGGGAGACGCGCCCCACGTGGGTGTCGACCGCGATGGTCGGCACTCCGAACGCGTTCGCCAGCACGACGTTGGCCGTCTTGCGGCCCACCCCCGGCAGCGCCGTGAGCTCCTCCATGATCCGCGGCACCTGGCCGCCGTGGCGCTCGACGAGGAGCGCGGCCGTCTTGACGACGTTCTTGGCCTTCGTGCGGAAGAGGCCGATCGTCTTGATGTACGGCTCGATCTCCTGCGCGCTCGCCTTGGCCATGCTGGGCGCGTCGGGGTAAGCGGCGAACAGGGCGGGCGTGGCGAGGTTGACGCTCACGTCAGTGGCCTGAGCGGAGAGCATGGTGGCGACGAGGAGCTCGAACGGCGTGCGGAAATCCAGCTCCGTGCGTGCGTCGGGGTAGAGGGTGCGCAACCCGACCAACACGCGTTGGGCACGTGCGCGACGCGCTTTCAGTGACTCCGGCTTCGGGCTTGGCACGGCCCGCATGCTAACCCCGCCTGGTGGTGAAGTGACCTATCCACCAGCTTCCGCCCGTGGCGGTCGGGTACGCTTGCGTGCGGTCTAGGTCGATTCCTCACGCAGTCGCTGCGGTCCTGGAGACGACGCGTACTGGTGCACAGGGAGGCAGGGCAGGATGCCGATTTTCGAGTACAAGGTCCGTGACAGGGGGGGCAAGGTCATCACGGGCACCACCGAGGCGCTCTCCCAGCGCGACGTGGCTACCGCGCTGCGCCAGAAGGGCTACTTCGTAACGGAGATCAAGGCCCCCAAGACCGGCCTCCAGTCCGACCTCAAACTGCCCAAGTGGCTGGACTTCGGCAGCGTCCCGAACGTCCGCGACATCACGATCTTCTCGCGCCAGTTCGCCACCGTCATCAACGCCGGCCTCCCCGTCGTCCAGAGCCTCGCCATCCTCCAGCGCCAGGCGCCGAAGCAGGGCTTGAAGGACGCCCTCAAGCAGGTGCGCGAGGACGTCGAGACGGGTCAGCAGCTCTCGAACGCGCTCGCCAGGCACCCGCGGCTCTTCAACAAGCTGTACATCTACCTCGTGCGCGCCGGCGAGGTGTCGGGCAACCTGGACGGCATCCTTGACCGCATCGCGGCGTACATGGAGAAGCAGGCCGCCCTGCGCGGCAAGATCAAGACGGCGCTTACGTACCCGACGGTCGTGCTCGTGATCGCCCTGGCCGTAACGTGGTTCCTGCTCACCGGCATCGTCCCCCAGTTCGCGCAGATCCTGGACCAGCTCGGCGGCGAGATGCCCGTGATCACCAAGGCGCTCATCGCCGTCTCCGACTTCCTGCGTTACCAGTGGTACATCCTCTTCGGCCTGATCATCGCGATCGTCGTCGGGCTCGTCCTCTTCTACCGGACCAAGAACGGCAGGCGCGTGCTGGACGGCTTCACGCTGCGCATGCCCATCGTTGGCACCCTCGTGCAGAAGACGGCCATCGCGAGCTTCTCCAACACCTTCGGGCTGCTCCTGCGCTCGGGCGTCAACATCATCGAGTCCATCGACATCACTAAGGGCACGGCCGGCAACGCCATCGTGGAGGACATCCTCGACGAGACGAAGGAGAACGTGCAGCGTGGCGAGCAGATCAGCACGACGCTGATCAAGTACCCGGGCGTGTTCCCGCCGATGGTCTCGTCGATGATCTCGATCGGCGAGGAGACCGGCGCCGTCGACCACATGCTGCAGAAGGTCGCCGACTTCTACGAGCGCGAGGTCGACGAGGCCGTCGACAGCCTGACCGCCGCGCTCGAGCCCATGCTCATCGTGTTCCTCGGCGTCATCGTCGGCTTCATCGTGGCCGGCATGTTCCTGCCGATGTTCTCGATCATCGGGCAGTTGAGCCAGTAATAGGCGAGGTGTAGAGCGGAAGTTAGAACTGAGAACACGGAAGTCTAGTTGAGAACAAACTGAGAACGGACGGAACTTGACCTGAGAACGCCGGTAGAAGCCGCTCCCCGCTGGCGAAGTCTTAATGGCGTGCCTGAACGCGGGACTCGGTCGCTTCAGCCTTTATCGGTTTGCGGCGCTCGACCTAGGGGAGCTGGTTCTTCTCTATGCGTCGTCCGGTTTGCTTGACACCTGACAATTCGCCAATTCTCTAGTTCTCGACATACCTTCTACTCCTGGACGTAGCGCCTCAACTGGGAGCCGAAATCGTCTCACCGTCTCGAATAAGACACCTCGTGCCTCAGAGTCAACGAGTGACCAGGGGGAGCATCCGAGGGTGATAAGGATTGCTGGCGCTTACGCAACGAGCAAACCTAGTTCAAGGGGTGCCAAGATGCGATGGGCCGCCCATTAGTCGGACACGCAGTGCGAAGTCGTGCAAATGGCTCAGGCCCGGTGTGTCATAGAACTTGGTCCTTGCGGTGCTCCCGAGTCGCCTATCCCTTTAGGAGCGATGGGGATAGCAGCGGCCTCACGGTGTCGCTGGCGAGCCGGTAGTACGCCATGCGGCCTTCCTTGCGGAAGGCGACCAGTCCGTGGGCGCGCAGGAGCCTGAGCTGGTGGCTCATGCTGCTCTCGTTGACGCCGGCGATCGCCGCCAGGTCGCAGACGCACAGCTCCTCTCGCGCCAGGGCGCTTAGCACGCGGTAGCGGGTGGGGTCGGCGAGGAGCTTGAGGCGCTCGGTGGCGGCCTCGACCGCCTCCGGGCTGGGCAGGGCGGCCTGGACGCGCGCGACGGCGTCGGGGTGCATGAGGCGTACCTCGCACTCGCCGCTGGTGTCGACGGCGGGCGGCGCGCTGGCGGTCAAGGTCATGCTGACTCCTTCCCCTGGTTGGGCTGGAAGCGCAGCAGCCGCAGGGCGTTGGCGGTGACGACGACGGTGGCGCCGGTGTCGGAGAGGATGGCGGGCCACAGGCCGGTGATGCCCAAGAGGGTGGTGACGAGGAAGACGGCCTTGAGGCCGAGGGCGAACGTCACGTTCTGGCGGATGTTGCGCATGGTGGCGCGCGACAGCTCGATCAGGTCGCTCACGCCCGTGGCGTTGGCGCGCAGCAGCGCGGCGCCGGCCGTCTCGAGCGCCACGTCGGTGCCGCCGCCCATGGCGATACCGACGTCGGCTTGCGCCAGGGCGGGCGCGTCGTTGATGCCGTCGCCCACCATCACCACTTTGCCATCGCGCTTGAGGTCGTCGATGGCGGCGAGCTTGTCCTCGGGCAGGAGCTCGCTCCGGGCCTCCAGGCCCAGGTGATCGGCGATGGCCTGGCCGGTGCGGGCGTTGTCGCCGGTGAGCATCACGCTCCTGACGCCCAGGCGCGTCAGGCGCTTGACGGCTTCGGCGGCGTCGGCGCGCGGCTCGTCGCGGATGGCGATGAGGCCCAGCGGGGTGTGGCCCTGCAGCAGCACCACCACCGTCTTGCCCTCATCCTCCAGGCGCACGGCCTGCGCTTCGGCTGCGGGAGGCAGCGGGGCGCGCTCCGCTGCGTAGCGTGGCGAGCCGACGGCGTAGGCCTTGCCCGCCACGCTGGCGGTGACGGCCTGGCCGGGCACGGCGCGCGCGTCCACCGCGACCGGTACGTCCAGTGCTTCGGCGCGCTTGAGGATGGCCTTGGCGAGCGGGTGAGCCGAGCCGGTCTCGACCGCGGCCGCGAGCCTGAGCACCTCGTCCTCGCTCGCGGCGAGGGGCACGACGTCGGTGACCTGCGGGCGGTTCTCGGTGAGGGTGCCGGTCTTGTCGAACGCTACCGTCTTCACGTCGCCGATCGCCTCGAGCACCGCCCCGCCCTTGATCAACAGCCCGCGGCGCGCGCCGGCGCTGATGCCGGAGGTCACAGCGGCCGGCACGGAGAGCACGAGCGCGCAGGGGCAGGCGATGAGCAGGAGCGCCAGCGCGCGGTAGACCCACTCGCCCCAGTCCGCGCCGAACAGGAGGGGCGGCACCACCGCCACCAGCAGGGCCGCCAGCATGGCGGCGGGCGTGTAGACGCTGCTGAAGCGGTCGATGAAGCGCGCCACCGGCGCCTTGCTGCTCTCGGCCTCCTCCACCAGGTGGATGATCCTGGCGATGGTGCTGTCGCTGGCGGGCCTGTCGACGCGCACCGTGAGCACCGCGTCGGTGGCGATGCTGCCCGCGAACAGCGCGTCACCGGGCGCCTTGGCGACGGGCATGCTCTCGCCCGTGACGGGCGCCTCGTCGATGCCGGCTGAGCCCTCGACGATGGTGCCGTCGGCGGGCACGCGCCCGCCCGGCTGCACGTGCACCAGGTCGCCCACGGCCAGCGCCGCCACCGGCACCTCGCGCGCCCGCCCGCCCTCCAGGAGCAGCGCCACCTTGGGCGCCAGCGCCGCCAGCGCGTGAATGCTCGCGCGGGCGCGGCCGGCGGCGACGGTCTCGAGCAGCTCGCCGATGGCGAAGAGGAACACCACGATGGCGCCCTCGGGCGCCTCGCCGATCGCCACCGCGCCCAGCGCAGCCAGGGAGATGAGGGTGTTGATGGTGAAGGGCCGCCCCAGCCGTGCGCTCGCCCACGCCTTGCGGGCGAGGGGCGCGACGCCGATGAGGGTGGCGGCGGTGAAACCCCACGGCGCCAGGCTCGGGAAGGTGAGCGCCAGGAGCGCGCTCACCACCAGTAGCGCGCCGGTGACGATGACGAAGCGGCCCTTGGCGGTCCGGTACCAGGCGGGGGGCGTCTCAGGACCGCCGTACGCTCCGCCCGCCACGGCGCCACCGGGCGCGTCCGCCAGTACCTCGCCGCCCTTGAGGCGCGGCGGGTAGCCGAGGCGCGCCAAGTCACGCTCCAGCGCCGCGCGCGGGGTGCGCGCCTCGTCAAGGGTCAGGCGCAAGGTCTGGGTGGTGAAGTTGACGCTCACGTCGCTGGCGCCGGCGACGTTGCCGATGGCGCCCCTGACCGTGCGGGCGCACTCGGCGCAGTCCATCTCGGACACGAAGTACTCGAGGGTCGCGGCTGGGGTGGCGGGGCGCTCGCTCATGGTGCGAGGACTCTATCATCTGCATACCTGAGCAGATGTAGAGTATGTCGGTCGCCCGCCCCGCGCGGGCGCCCGCACGATACCGCCGCCGCGCCCGCCGCGCAGGAGGAAGAGCCGTGAGACCATCATGCCAACAGGGCAGCTCGCGCCCGCTAGCGCCAACACCCTCTCGCCTGGCGTCGCGGGCGCCCACCGCACGACCAGTCCGCGCGCGCCTCCGGGCGCTGCGCGCCGCCTTCGTGCTGGCGCTGAGCGGCGGCGCCCTGGCGCACGCCACTTTGGTGTTCGGCACGGTCACCACGCACCCCACGCTTTCGCGCGCCGGCGAGCGCATAACGCTGAACCTCAAGATGCACGACCCCGTGAGCACGCCGGTCGAGGACGCCATCGTGTTCCTGGAAGCCGGTCCGCACAGCGATCTGGCGGACGTGCCGGGCGAGAGCGCGGAGAGCCTGATCATCGCGGAGCCGGTGGTGAGCAGCGAGCGCTTCGCCGAGGTCGCGCCGGGCGTTTACCAGACGGAGTTCGTGCTGCCGCATGGGGGCGCGTGGCGGCTGGTGTTCCGCGACCAGACCTTCCGCCAGGAGGAGGCGCGCGCCGGCGTCACCCTGGTCGTGGGCGAGGGCGCGACGGCCGAACCGCTCTACTTCGTGTTCCCGCCCACCGCCACCGGGCCCGAGAGCCTGGCGACCTGGCTGGTGTTCGTGGTGGGCATCCCGCTGCTGGCGGGGGTGGGCATCACGGTGGCGGCGCTGCGCAAGGGGGCAGACGAGGCGCCCACGCGGGAGCCCGCGAGCGCAGGTGGGGCCGACGCCGACTCGCCGGAAGCGCCGTGACCCGGGCCGCCAGCCTTCCCGCCGCCCCACGCAAATGAACCCGCGCCACGATTGGAGCCTCACCCCGTGACCCAGCGCCGCCTCACCCTCGCCACTCTCGCCGTCCTCGCCCTCCTCGCCGCCGGCTTCCTCGCTTACCGCCAGTTCCTCGCTCCTGCCGCCACCGTCAGCGCTCCCGCCAGCGGCTACGCCGGCCAGCCCACCCTGGGGCGAGAGGACGCGCCCGTGAAGCTGATCCTGTTCGAGAACTTCCTGTGCGAGCACTGCAAGGCGTTCGAGGAGAGCGTGTTCCCGCGCATCCAGCGCGACTACATCGACACGGGCCAGGTGCAGGCGTACTACGTCAACCTCGCCTGGGGCGCCGAGAGCGCCACCACCGCCGGCCTGGCCGGCGAGTGCGCCTACCGCCAGGACGAGCGGGCGTTCTGGGAGTACAAGCGCGCCCTCTACGCCGCGCAGGACGATCACGCCGGCGCCTGGGCCGGCCCCGCCAACCTCGTGGCCATCGCGGAGAGCGTGCCCGCCCTCGACGCCGCGGAGCTGCGCGCCTGCCTCGCGGACGGGCGCTACCTGAGCGAAGTGCAGCGCGACCTTGAGTTGGGCGACCGAGTCGGCGTGCGCGGCACCCCCTCCATCGTGGTGGGCACGCAAGGCTTCGAGGCGCCCAGCTACGAGACGCTCGCCAGCGCCATCGAGCGCGAGCTCGCCGGCGGGCGGTGACCCATGCCGCAAAGGCGCCTCATCCTAGTAACCGTCGCGCTGCTGGCGCTCGTGGCCGCCGGCGCCGCGCTCTTCCTCCCGCGCACGGGCGCCGCGCCGGGGTGGGCGGGCGTGCTGCTCGACAGCCCGCTGCCCATGGGCGACGTCACCCTGGCCACCACCGGCGGCGAGCGCGCCGCGCTCGCGGACCTGGCCGCGCCCTACCTGCTGGTGTTCTTCGGTTACACGAGCTGCCCCGACGTGTGCCCGCTCACCATGGCGCGCCTGGCGCGCGCCTACCGCGGCCTGGGCGAACCGGCCGAGGTGCAGGTGGTGATGGTCACCGTCGATCCCGCCATCGACACGGCCGAGCGCCTGCGGGCCTACGTGGAGGGCTTCCACCCCACCTTCCTTGGGCTGCGCGGCGGCAACCAGGAGGTCGCCGAGGCCGCCCTGCGCTTCTACGTGGGCGTCAACGCCCTGGGCGACGGGCTCGTGGCGCACTCCGACCCCGTCGCGCTCCTGGGGCCCGACCGCACCATGCGCCTGCTCTACCCGCAGGACAGGCTCGCGGGCCTGGAGGAGGACCTGCGGGCCGTGCTGGCGGGCCCGGCGTGGTGACAGACGCCATCGTCACGGCGTCCACCGCTCAGGCGCAGCAGGAGAGCCTGGTCACGTCCTGGGTGAACGCCTGCGCCGCCAGCTTCACGCCCTCCGCCCACGTCAGGTAGGGGTGGAGGGTGGAGGCGAGGTCGGCGCTGGTGAGGCCGAAGCGCAGCGCCAGCGTGGCCTCGCCGATGACGTCGCCGGCGTTGGCGGTCAGGAGGTGCGCGCCGAGCAGGCGGCCGCCGGCCACATCCGCCACGAGCTTGATGAGGCCGCGGTCGGAGCCGGTGACGGCCGCGCGCGGGATGGCCGCCGCCGGCAGCGTCGCCACTTGCACGGCGTGCCCCGCCGCCCGCGCCTGCGCCTCCGTCAAGCCCACGGCGGCGAGCTGCGGGTCGGTGAAGGTGACGCGCGGCACCACGCTCGCGTCGAGCGGCACGCTGGGCGCGCCCGTGAGGTCGGCGAGGGCGGCCTCCGCCGCGACCCGGCCCGCCGCGGCGGCGAGGTAGACGAACTGGGGGGCGCCGGTGACGTCGCCGGCGGCGAAGACGCCCGGGTTCGAGGTGCGCATGAACCCGTCGACGCGCACGAAGCCGCGCGCGTCGACCTCCACCCCCGCCGCCTCCAGGCCGAGGCCGGCGGTGGCGGGGCGGCGGCCGGTGGCCACCAGGAGCTGCTCGGCGCGCAGCGTCTCTTCCGTGCCGCCCTGCGCGACGTCGAGGCGGTAGCCGGTCGTATCGCGCTCCACGCGTGTCACGCGCGCGCCCGTGCGCAGCTCCAGGCCCTCGGCGGCGAGGGCGTTCGCCAGCGCGTTCGAGAGTTCGGGGTCCTCGGCGGGCAGGATGCGCGCTTCGGCCTCAATCACGGTGACCTTGACGCCGAAGCGCGCGAACGCCTGGCCCAGCTCCAGGCCGACGGCGCCGGCGCCGAGCACGATCAGCGACGCCGGCAGCACCTTAAGCTCCATGGCGCTGGTGCTGGTGAGGGCGCCCCCCTGCGCCAGGCCGGGGACGGGCGGTAAGGCGGGCGCCGCGCCCGTGGCGATCACCACCTTGCGCGCGCCCACCACCGCCTCGCCCACGCGCACGCGGCCCGCCCCCAGGAGCGCGGCTTCCCCGCGCAGGAGCGTCACGCCCTCGTAGCCGGCGAGCACGTCGAGGTACTTCTCCTGCCGGAGGCGCTCGATCACGGCGCCCTTGCGCGCCTGCGCCTGCTGCCAGGCGGCTCGCGCCTCGCTGGCGAGGGCCGGGAAGCTGCTGCGGGCGGCGTGGAAGTGGGCGGCCGCCTCGAGCAGGAGCTTGGAGGGGATGCAGCCGACGTTGACGCAGGTGCCGCCCACCACCGTGCCCTCGGCGATAGCGACGCGCGCGCCCAGCTCGGCGCCGCGGATGGCGGCGGCGGTGCCCGCCCCGCCCGTGCCGATGATCAACAGGTCGTGATGGGAGTTCTCTGCCCTGGCCATGCCCGCAGGCTAGACCCTCCCGTAAAGGGGAGGGTCAAGCGGCCGCGCCCGGGCACGCGGCGGACGGGTCGGCGAGGTAGACGCAGCCCTCGCCCTCGCAGGCGGGGCGCGGGTGCGCCTCCGCCCACGCCAGCCGCTCGGCGAGCTCCGCCTCCAGGCGCGTCCACTGCGCCAGGCGCTCGCGCACGTCGCGCAGGTGCCGCACCAGGACCTCGCGCGCCTCCTGGCAGGGCGGGTGCTCGTGCTCGCGCGCGTCGAGGACGTCCCCGATCTCCCGCAGCGTGAGGCCGAGCGCCTGCGCGCCGCGGATGAACTGCGCGCGCTCGGCGGCCCCGGCGCCGTAGTAGCGGTAGCCGTTGGCGCCGCGCTCGGCCGCCAGCAGGCCCAGGTCCGTCCAGTACCTGAGGGTCTTCACCGACTCGCGCGTGCGCCGCGCCAACTGCCCGATCGTCGTCATGCCCCATGGTAGCGGTGACGCTTCCGCCCACACGTCGCCGGCTCATGCGGTTCGCGGCTCCTGCTGCTACGTGCGCTTCAAGATGCAACAGGGCAAGCCGGCCGTCACGTTCATGAACCGCGAAACGGTCACGATCACTTCCGTGCAGCCCGCCTTTGGCTTGAACGCCGCGTCGCGCTTGAATAGGTCGAGCTTGCACACGAGGGCGGTCGCCGCCTTGTCGGCGCCACTTCCCAACCACACGTTGTTGCCAGAAGCGTCGCCCACGGTCGTCCCGGCCAGGTAACCGTAAACCAGCGGGTAGATCGACTCCATGAGTTGCGGGGTCGGCGCGCCGTAAGGAAAGTCGACAAGGGTGGCGCCGATGTGGACAAGCGTGTCGCGCCTTGACGACAACGCCCTTGTAGCCGGTAGCGGCGACGTCTTAGCCGACATGGGCCGGCCTGACCCGGGGGCGCCGCCTCACGGCGCGCCTCGCGGGCCGGAACTAGAGGGACCGAGGTGCCCGGCTGGACGGCGGCGGCGCTCAGCCGGGCACGGCTCCTTTCGCCTGAAGCGCGGAGTGTCCGCCGGTTTCACCTGCGGACACTTGACGGGCCTCGTCGCTGCTCTGGGTTACCGTTTCCACATCAACATCGAGAGCGAGGACGGCTCCGGTGAGCACGGTCGGGTGCCGCCCTGTCGCTGAGCGCTCCGAAGCCCAACCGCGGCTGGGATTCAGCAGCGGACACAGGCTAAGCGAGGAACCGTCGCGCGCCTTCACCCCTGTGGGGGCGGCGGCGTTTTCATGGGGTCCGGGGGGGCGGCTGCCGCGTTCTGGCCGTCAGCGCGCGGCAGCCGGGCGCTCACCAACCCCGGCGGGCCAGAAGCTGGTCCTCCGCGAGCGACTCCATGCCGATACCGACCATGGCCTCCCCCAGGTTCTTGGACAGTTCGGCGAGGGCGGCGGGGTCGTCGTGGTGCTTCACGGCCTTCACTATGGCGTGGGCGCGCCGCGCCCACGCCGCTTGGCGGCGGCTCTCATCGGTCTCGCTGGCGGCGGCCTTGAAGATGCCGGATCCCACGAACACGCCGTCGACGCCGAGCTGCATCATCAACGCGGCGTCGGCGGGGGTGGCCACGCCGCCGGCCGCGAAGTTGGGCACGGGCAGGGCGCCGTGCTCATGGACGTAACGCACGAGGTCGTAGGGGGCGCCGTGTTCCTTGGCGTAGCTCATGAGCTGCTCGCTGGCCAGGCTTTGCAGGGCGCGGATCTCGCCGATCACGCTGCGGGCGTGGCGCACGGCTTCGACCACGTTGCCGGTGCCGGCCTCGCCCTTTGTCCTGATCATGGCGGCGCCCTCGCCGATGCGCCGTAGGGCCTCGCCGATGTTGGTGGCGCCGCACACGAACGGCACGCTGAACGCGCGCTTGTCGATGTGGTAGGCGTCGTCGGCGGGGGTCAGTACCTCGGACTCGTCGATGAAGTCGACGCCGATGGCCTGCAGGATCTGGGCTTCGACGAAGTGGCCGATGCGCACCTTGGCCATCACGGGGATGGACACGGCGGCCATGATCTGCTCGATCAGGCCGGGGTCGGACATGCGCGCCACGCCGCCCTGCACGCGGATGTCGGCGGGCACGCGCTCGAGCGCCATCACCGCCACTGCGCCCGCCTGTTCGGCGATGCGCGCCTGGTCGGGCGTCACCACGTCCATGATGACGCCGCCCTTGAACGTTTCAGGAGATCCCGCTTTGCTCGTGCGCGCGCTGGCGGTTGCGCGCGTTGCGCTCCCCGCCCCGTTTTCCTGGTGCATGTTTACCTGCCCTTCTCGTGATCATGCTACGCCCTGGCCGCGCTGGGGGGCGCCGGCTGCGGCGGCTGGTGTTTGCGAGGCAACACTAACTTTGCATGGGCCTTGAACAGCCTGAACACCCGTAGGGGAACATGGGGCATCGGCGGCGGACGCTTGCCCGGCCGCCCGGGGGGGCGTCCGGAAGGCTGCGCCAACGACGCTCCCACGAGGTGCCTGGCCCCGGGGTCGCCGCCCGCCCTTCGGATCGACGAGCGGGACGGAAAAGGAGCTGAACTGCTATGAACGTGCGCCACATGCACCGGCACCTCGCTTGGGCTATCGCGACGGTCGCGCTGTTGGCCGTCCTCTTCACGCGCGAGTCGCTGCCGATCTGGGTGCCGCTCGCCCTACTCGCCCTCTGCCCGTTCGCCGTGCTGCTGTTGATGCGAGAGGCGCGTGCTCTCGACGAGCGGCTGCCCGAGCGGCGGCCGGCCGAGGCCCAAGGGGGGGAAGACGCCGATGGCAACTCGCGGTGACGGCTTGGCCCGCCCTAGGCATCCCCGGCGCGCCCGGCTGGGCTCGGCGAAGTGGGGCGGCGGCCAGCACGCGCATCCTAGGGGCCCGAGCCGCTTCGGGACCGCACATACGTCTCTTCGGGGTCGCCTACAGCGTGCCAGCCAGGTCTCCAGTTGGCCGTTCAGGTCTTCGACGGTGGTGAAGGAGCGGCCGGCGAGGAAGGAGCGCTTGACGTACTTAACGCCACTCTCCACCTTCCCCTTCACCCGCGGCCAGTAGGGCGGCGAGGCCAGCGGCAGCACCCCGTAATGCTCGCAGAAGAAGTCGAGGAACGCCCGGTTGAACCGGACCTCCTCGCCCAGGACGTGCCTGTCCACCGCCTAGCGCATGTTGTCGACCAGCAACTCCTTGGGTGCGCCCATCAGCTCGAACGCCTCGCGCAGTAGCGACAGCAGCAGCGGCTGGCGGGTGCTGGTTGTGAACCTGGCTAACAGCATGCGCGAGTAACCCAGGACCAGCACGAAAACGTACAGGCGGCGCCTGGCCCCGTTCACAAGGACGGTGCCGCACTCACCCCAGTCGACCTGCGCCTGCTGCCCCGGCAGGGTCTCGAACCGCTCGGTGAGGCGCCTCACCTGCTCCCCCTTCATGCCCCTGACGAACACCTTCAACGTTGTCAACGAGCCCGCGTAACCCTGCTTGCGGATCTCCCGAAAAAGAACGGTAGCCGGAATGTCGAACACCTCCAGCCGAGCACTGACGTGATCCTTGAACGGGTCGAGCTTCGAACCACGCTGCGGTCTTGGCTTCGGTTTTCCTCGCTCCAGGACGTTGTAAACCGTTCGCCGTGCCACACCCAACTCCCGGGCAACAACGGCGATCGGAACCCCTTCTTTCACCTTGTGCTTCATCAACAAGCGGACCTCGCGTGCTATCACCGGGGGCAGGCCTCCCTCTAGCTTTGATTGGTTGCAACCCCAAGCGTACTGGGAGGCCAACTACCACCCCGACCACGAAACGAAAAGATGACAACCGAACTAGACAGAAGTGTCCAAAACCAAGCTGCCGTTTCTGTCCACTTTAGAGAAGACCGCTACATCATCGGGCGCGAAGAGGTAATGGGTCCCTCCTCAAATGCTGCGCAGGAACCATGTTCGTGGGCGGGGTTTACTTCGTTGGGGCTTCATTAGCCATTCGGTCACGCGAGTCGGTGTCCCGGTTATGACGCGGGCCCGGGCGTGACACGCACAACTGCCCCTTGAGGGGTGGCGCCGGATACCTATCACCTTCGAGTGTGAGCCGATGGTTATGGCGTACTGGGGTAGGCGCGCATGGGGCCTGGCGGGGCTTAGCTCAGGTGTCCGCCAGGCTCGTCTGCACCAATGCCCCGTTAAGGCTGGTCTGGTCGAGCTGCGTCAGCCACGCGCCGATCCTAGCCTTGATATGGTCGCGTACGCGGCGGAAGTATTCGAGGGCTTCCTCGCCGGGGCGGTGGAGTGTGGAGGGGTCATCGAAGGCCAGTTCAGGATGATGCGGGCGGTGGGGAAAACGCGGGAGCAGGCTTCGTCGGCGTGGGCGTAGACGCTGATCGTGTAGGCGACGTTCCTGAGCCTCAGGTAGTCCTTGACGCCGTTGCAGGCCTGCTTGGAGAGGTCGCGTAGCCCGCCTTCTCCATCACCCGGTTGGTGTGGGGTGGATGGAGCGAGGCTCGAGTCCGGCTCCGTAGGCGCGAAAGCGGTAGTCGGCGCGCCTGAGGATGACTTCAGCCATTTGGCTGCGGCGCTGTTGTGGGTGCAGAGGAAGAGCACCTCGGGCTCGCGCCTCACGGCTTGCTCCTCAGGCCCAAGGGGACGAGCTCGCTCTCGCTTGGGGTACGGCCTTCGTCGAGAGCACGTACGAGCTGCCGGCTCGTCGCGCCGATGGCGTCGCGCACCTCGCGCCAGCGCTCGGGGCCCTGGCCGCTGGGGTCGGGGAAGGAGACGTGCAGGCGGGTGGTCTTCGCGGGGTAGGCGGGGCAGGCCTCGTTGGCGGCGTCGCACACGGTGAGGACCAGGTCGAACCCCCAGGGGTCGGGGACGTCGTAGAGGGTCTTGGAGGCGTGGGATGAGATGTCGATGCCAAGCTCGCGCATGGCTTCTATCGCTTCGGGCTTGACGCGGGTGGCTTCGGTGCCGGCCGAGTGGACCTCGGCGTCGAGGCCGGCTTCGCGCGCGTGGTGCCGAAGCCAACCCTCCGCCATCTGGCTGCGGGCGCTGTTGTGGGTGCAGAGCACCAAGATCCTCATCGGGTGGCTCCTTCGAGCTGTTCGGCCAACGCGGCGGTGGTGGCGCACGCTTCCTGGGCGGCGGCGAGCACGCCCTCGGGCGCGGGGGTTGTGGCCCTGAAGAGGCGGCCGCGCAGCCACAGCGCCACGCCGACCAGGCCGATGAGCAGCGGCACCTCCACGAGCGGTCCGATGACGGCGGCGAACGCCACGCCGGAGCCGAGGCCGAAGACGCTGACGGCCACGGCGAGGGCGAGTTCGAAGTTGTTGCTGGCGGCGGTGAACGACAGGGTGGCGGTCCGGGAGTAGTCGGCGCCTACCGCCTTGCCCATGAGGAACGACACCAGGAACATGATCACGAAGTAGAGCACCAGGGGCACGGCGATAATGAGCACGTCGAGGGGGCTGGCAAGTAGCGTGCCGCCCTGGAGGCCGAACATCATCACGATGGTGAAGAGCAGCGCGATGAGCGTGAGGGGGCTGATGCGGGGGAGGAAGACGTCGTCGAACCACGCCTGGCCCTTGCGGGCGATGAGCAGCGCGCGGGTGAGGACGCCGGCGGCGAAGGGGACGCCCAGGTAGATGAGCACGGCGCTGGCGATCTCGCCCATGGAGATGTCGACCACGCTGCCCTCCAGGCCGAGGACCCCTGGGAGGGCGGTGATGAAGAGCCAGGCGTAGGCGCCGAAGAAGAGGATCTGGAAGACGCTGTTGAAGGCCACCAGGCCGGCGGCGTAGTCGTTGTCGCCCTCGGCCAGCTCGTTCCACACCAGCACCATGGCGATGCAGCGCGCTAGGCCGATGAGGATGAGGCCCGTCATGTACTCGGGGTGGCCGCGCAGGAAGATGACGGCGAGGGCGAACATGAGCACGGGCCCGATGAGCCAGTTCTGCAGCAGGGACAGGCCCAGCAGGCGCCCGTTGCGGAACACCTGCGGCAGCTTGCCGTAGCGCACCTTGGCGAGTGGCGGGTACATCATCACGATGAGGCCGATGGCGATGGGCAGGTTGGTGGCGCCCACCGACATGCCGTCCAGGAGGCGACCGAAGCCGGGCGCCAGCGCGCCCAGCAGCACGCCCACGGCCATGGCGGCGAAGATCCACACCGTCAGGTAGCGGTCGAGGAGCGAGAGGCGCTTGATCACGCCCCCACCGCCTCCGCCGCTCCCTCAGGCGGGCGGCTGGCCGCGGGCTTAGCGGCGAGGGCGGCCTCGGTGGCGCTCGCGACGCCCTCGAGGCGTGCCGCCAGGGCGCGGAAGGCTTGCGGCTGGAGCTCGTAGTAGACCCAGCGGCCACGGCGGTCGGCCATGACGAGGCCGGCGTCGACGAGCTGCTTCATGTGGTGGCTGACGGTGGCCTGCGTGAGTCCCAAGAACGCCTCGAGATCGCAGCCGCACACGCCGTCGTCGCGGCTGCAGCAGCTCTGGATGGGGCGGGCGAGGAACTCCACGATGCGCCAGCGCGTCGGGTCGCCCAGCAGCCTGAGGAGTAGTGGGTTGGTCTCCATGGGACGCCCATACACAGACGGGCGTCTAACTGTTCGATTACCATCTATGTATCGGGCGGTGGCCTCACCCGGCCGGATGCAGTAGCGATCCGCAAGCGGCCGGGAAGGCAAGGAGCGCATATGAATAACCTGGCAAGACCCGAGCGGTGCTGTTGCGAGTGTGGGGCTGACGCCGCGAGCGAGCAGGGGGGCATGGCGCAAGAGAATGTTACGTTCGGTTCGGGGTTGGAGCCCGTTCCCGGTGGAGCGACGGAAAGTCGGGCGGCCATCGACTGTTGCGGTTGCGACTGGTGCGATGGCTGCTGACGCGTCCGGCTGGGAGGAGCTAAAGCATTCCGCCGGACAAAATAGGTGTGTTCATTACCGGCAAGGGCGGCGTCGGAACTCGGCGCTGGCGTGCGTCACGGTGGTGACGTTGGCCGAGGGCGGCAGGTCGGTGCTGCTCGCGAGCACCGACCCCGCATTCGACTTGGGCGGTTGTGCGATGCCGCCTCTAAGGCTGTACGTCCCCCGGCAGCGTGCGACGCGGCCGAGCTCGATTCCAGCGCCCCCGTCAGGCCCACCGCACGCCAGGGACACGCGCGGGCGCTGTGCCTGGGCTCATCTTGCAAGCAGTCGGCCGGCAAACGAGTTGGCCAGCACCACGCTCACGCTGACCGCCATCGCCGCCATCGCCCACACGGGCGTGACCAAGCCCGTGATGGCCGCAAGGACACCGATGCCGTTGAAGGCGAGCGCCAGCGCGACATTCGTGGCGGTGAGGCGGTAGCTGCGCCGCGCCAGCTCGCGCGCCTCGACGAGCGTCGCCAGCCGCTCGCTCACCAGCACCACGTCGGCAGCTTCGAGCGTGATGTCGGTGCCGGAGCCAATGGCGACGCCCACGTCCGCCTGCATCAGGGCCGGTGCGTCGTTGATGCCGTCCCCTACCATCGCGACCCGCTGACCTAGCGCCTGCAACCGCCGTACCTCGGCTGCCTTGTCGCCCGGCAGGACCTCGGCCCGCACCTCCTCGATTCCCACGGCCTCGGCGACGGCCCTCGCGGACCGTTCGTTGTCGCCGGTGAGCAAGACCGGCCTCACGCCCAGTCGCTGGATTCGCTCCACGGCCTCACGCGCGTCGGGCTTCACGCGATCCGCCAGGGCCAGCACGCCGGCGGCCTGACCATCGAGCGCCACCAGGACGACGGTCTGCCCTTGGGCCTGGGTCCGTCCGACGAGGGAGTCGAGCGGGGCGGGGTTGACGCCTTCCTCCGTTAATAAGCGTCGCGTGCCGACCAGGAGCCGGCGTCCCGCAATCGTGCCGTCCACCCCGCGGCCGGGTCGGGCCTCGAACGCTTCGGGCGTGGCGAGGGTGAGGCCCTTCTCGCGGGCGTTGCTAACGATCGCCTGGGCGAGCGGGTGTTCGGAATGCGCTTCGACGCTCGCCACCCACCCCAGGAGCTCGTTCGGGTCGCCGTGCAACCAACTGGTGGCGACGAGGTGGGGTTTGCCTTCGGTAAGCGTGCCGGTCTTGTCGAACACGACGGTGTCGACGTTGCGAAAGACGTGGAACGCTTCGCCGGAACGCATGATGATGCCGCGCTCGGCTGCCTCGCCGCTCGCCCGGATGATCGCCAGTGGCGTGGACATGCCCAATGCGCAGGGGTAACCCATGATGAGCGCGGTCAGGGCCGCGAAGCCGGCCCGTAACCAGTTGGGTTCGCCCTCTAGAAGCCATGCGCCGAGCGTCCAGGCGAGGAGGCCAACGAGGCTGGCGATGAGGACGACGGGGACGTAGTAGAGCAGCACCCGGTCGACCAGCCGCAGGATGCCGGGTTTCAGGGCGCGCGCCTCGGCGACGTGCCGCGCGACGGTGCGCAGAAAGCTCTCGCTACCGACCCGATCGACGCGCAAGGTCAGGCTGCCGGTCTGGTTGAGCGACCCGCCGATCACCTCGCTGCCAGCCAGCTTGTCCGCGGGGATCGGTTCGCCCGTCACAAGGCTCTCGTCCACTGCGGAAGCGCCGCCCAACACCGTGCCGTCCGCTGGAATGCGTTCGCCGGGACGGACGCGCACGCGGTCCCCCACCAGGAGCTGCGCGACGGGCACGGCCTCCTCCCCGTCATCTGCGGTGAGGCGCTGGGCCGTGTCAGGCGTGAGGGCGAGGAGGCGCCGTACGGATTGGGAGGCGCGGACGTGAACGAGGACGGAGGCGTACCCGCCGATGAGATGGAATGCCACCGCGAATACCGTCGCGCCGAAGAACCCACCGGCAGGAACAGCCGGCACCGCCAGGCCCACGCCGCCGCCGAGGAGGCCACCCAGCGCCGAGGCGGTGACGAGTACGTCCTGGTTGAAGATACCGCGCCGGAGCGACTGCCAACCGTTGCGAACGAGGATGAAGCGAGCCGGCCCGAACGCGGTGAAGAGCGCCAGTGCACCCATCGCCAGGGCGAGAAAGAGAGCGGGGCCGCCGAGCATTGCGGCGGTCATCACGAGACTAGCCGCCACCAACAGGCCGATCGAGAGACCAGCCTTGTGGCGCGCGACCGCCAGGTCGTGCTCCTCCTCGACGAACATTTCGGCTTGGTCCGGCTCGCGAACGGTGTAGCCGATGTCTTCTAGCGTCCCGGTGATGACGTCCGGTGTTACATGCGCCGGGTCGTACTCGACCAGCGCCTCCTCGTGGGCTATGGAGACCTCAACCGAGCGCACGCCCACGAGCCGGCCGACGGCGCGGCGGATGGAGTCGGTGCAGAGGGAGCAGTGCATCCCCCCGACCTTGAGTTGCAGCTTCTCCGGCTCACCACCCAGCGTGCCACGCCCGAAGGGCGCCGCACCACCCTCGACGGCTGCTGTGGGCGTGCTCATGCGGCCCCTACTCCTCGTTGCTCTCGAAGCCGGCTAGATCTAGCTTCGCTCGGACCTGCTCCGCAGTGGTCTTCTCCGGATCAAAGGTCACGTGGACCTCTTGTGTTTCCCGACTCGCCTGCACCTCCTGGACGCCAGAGATGCGCCGGAGGGCGTTGCCGATCCGTTGCTCGCAGCCTTCACAGTGGATCGGGGTTTGCTCGCGGATTGTGAACCGAGCCGTTCGCGTCATCGTGCGTGCTCCTCTCGAAGGTCATGGCCGGCGTTCTCAGCCAGCGCCTCTTCGCCTAGAGCAACGCTACGCCTTCCAGTCGACTGGAAGGTCAAGTGCGTGCCGACGAAGAGGAGTTCGGGGTCGCAAGTGAAGGCGTGACGCTAGTGAGGGGAGCGCTATGGGGCCGGCGTTCGTTCGCGTTTCGGCGCGGCCGTCAAGTAGGAGGCTGCCCCGGTGGAGCGCTTCGTTTTGTAATGCTCAATGATGCCGCACACGCAGTCGTCGCTGCTCGTCGTGCCGTCCGCTTCGCCACGCAGGAACAGGAACTCCGCGCGCAGCTCGTTCAGGGCCCGCAGTTGCTCGTCGATGGCGGCCAGCTTCACGTCGAGCAGCACCCGCACGTGCTCGCACGGTTCTTGGCCGTCGTCGCGCATGCCTAGCACGCTGCCGATCTCTTCCAGCGACAAGCCGATCGCTCGCCCCTTGAGGATGAACTGCAGGCGCTCCAGGTCCCCGTCGCCGTAGATCCGGTAGCCCGCCTCCGTGCGGGGCGGCGAAGGCAACAGCCCACGCGTCTCGTAGTAGCGGATCGTCTTCGGATTAATGCCGACCTTGGCGGCGAACTCACCTATCTGCATCTGCGCCTCCCTACCCATAACCAACATTGTAGTGAACTGGAAACTATGGCGCCGTTCGCTCCGCATCTGAAATGTGTCACTAACAATGATCCTCGCTTCTCACTTTCTGGTGTCCTCTACGCGCCTGAAAGGCGTCAGGTCTTGTGCTGGACCACGGCGCCGTCGGCAACATTGTGCCTGCACGAACCGTCTCAACCGACTCCACGCAACGGAGGGACCGCCGAATCGACGGCCCCTCCGTTGGGCTTCGGTGGCAGAAGGGATGTGCCGTTATCCGGTGGCCTTCAGGTCGGTGCGTCGCAGCAGCATGGCGTTGATGGCGACGACGATGGTGGAGGCGCTCATGAGCACGGCGCCTACCGCCGGCGAGAGCAGGAAGCCGATGCCGGCCAGCACCCCAGCGGCAAGGGGAATGGCGACGGCGTTGTAGCCGGTCGCCCACGCCAGGTTCTGCATCATCTTGCGGTAGGTGGCGCGCGAGAGCTTGAGGGCGGCGAGCACGTCGAGCGGGTCGTTCTCCACGAGCACGAGGTCGGCTGATTCGATGGCGACGTTGGTGCCGGCGCCGATGGCGATGCCGAGGTCGGCCTCGAGCAGGGCGGGGGCGTCGTTGATGCCGTCGCCCACGAAGGCGGTGCGCGCGCTCTTCTGCAGTTCACGCACCTTCTCCGCCTTCTCGCCCGGCAGCACGCGGGCGTAGTAGCGCTCGATGCCGAGCTCGGCGGCGACGGTGCGCGCCACGGCCTCGGCGTCGCCGGTGATCATCACCGGCTCGACCCCGGCGGCCTTGAGGGCGCGGATGGTGTCCTTCGCCCGCTGGCGCACGCGGTCGGCGAGGCCGATCACGGCGAGGGCGGTCTGTTCGTTCATGAGGACGATGGCGCTCTCGCCGCGCGCCTCCGCCTCCGCCAGGGCGCGTTTGAGCGCCTCGGGGAACGCCAGCCCCTGCTCTTCGACCCACTCGGGGCGGCCGACGGTGTAAGTGGTGCCGTCCACGCGCGCCTTTACGCCCTTGCCCGCCACGACCTCGAACTCCTCGGACGTGGGCAGGCTCAGGCCGCGCGCCTGCGCCTCCTCGACGATGGCCTGCGCCAGGGGGTGCTCGCTTCTGGTCTCGAGCGCGGCGGTGACGGCGAGCGCCTCGCGCTCGTCCATGCCGTGGGCGTGCGCGGCGCTGACGCCGAACCTGCCTTCGGTGAGGGTGCCGGTCTTGTCGAAGGCGACGATGCCGATGTCGCGGGCGCGCTCGAACGCCTCGCGGTTGCGCACCAGGATGCCGTTGGCGGCGCTCATGGCGGTGGCGTTGACGGTCACGAGCGGGATGGCGAGACCCAGCGCGTGGGGGCAGGCGATGACCAGCACGGTGACGGTGCGGGCGATGGCCTGCTGCAGGTCGCCGGAAGCGGCCAGCCACGCCACGAAGGTGATGACGCCCGCAGCCACGGCGATGTAGAAGAGCCAGCCGGCGGCGCGGTCGGCGAGGTTCTGGAACCGGCTGCGCGACGCTTGCGCCTCCTCGACGAGGCGTTGGATCTGCGACAGGGTGGTCTCGCCGCCGGTGCGGGAGACCTCGACGGTGAGGGCGCCCTCGCCGTTCACGGCGCCGGCCACCACTTCGGAGCCCTCCTCCTTGGGGACAGGCCGTGACTCGCCGGTGAGGAAGGCTTCGTTGACGCTGCTGCGGCCTTCGGTCACGAGCCCGTCGGCGGGGAGCTGCTCGCCCGGGCGCACCAGGATGCGGTCGCCGTGGCGCAGCTCGGACACGGGCACGTCCTCGATGGCGCCGTTCACGATGCGGTGGGCGGTATGGGGGATTAGCGAGGCGAGGTTCTCAAGCGCCCTGGAGGCGCCCTGCACGCTGGCCATCTCGATCCAGTGGCCCAGCAGCATGATGGCGATGAGGGTGGAGAGCTCCCAGAAGAATGGCATGCCGGGCACGCCGAGTGCCACCGCCATGCTGTAGACGTAGGCGACGGTGATGGCGAGGCTGATCAGC